>JAWOBW010000146.1:0-3214 GCA_046484105.1 Bacillota bacterium | reverse complement strand
CCGAATACGAATATGCGGCCAGAATCGTCCTCTCCGGAGCTATGGCCGAGACCGGCGACACCGATGCCGCCATCCGCGAGGCGCAGCTCGCCGTATCGTCCAACCCCGGCCCGCTCGCCTTCGCCGCGCTGGCCGAAGCCTTTATGAAAGCCGCACGCCTGGTCAGCCTCTGTCGGCGCTGCGGCAGGTGCCCCATGGCCGAGATCCTGAATGCAACTGACGGCATGGACCTGCCCATATATGTCTCAACTGGGGGCACCCAGGCGCGCAGAATAGTGAGCGAGAGGCGTCCGAAGGTCATCGTCGCCGTGGCCTGTGAGAGAGAGCTCACCGAGGGAATAAGGGACGTCGGCGGCATCCCCGTCGTGGGGGTGGTCAACCGCCGGCCGCACGGTCCGTGTTATAATACTGATGTTGAGGTGGAGAAGCTCATTGCGGCGGTGAAGGGAATCCTGCCTGAAGGTTAGGAGGGGGACTGTGTTCTACTTCGACCCGCTTTACTTCATATTGATCCTGCCCGCCCTGCTGCTGGCCAGCTTCGCCCAGTCCCGGGTCCGCGGCGCCTACCAGCGCTTCTCCCGGATCCGGTCGTCGCGGGGAATCTCGGGAGCGGAGGTGGCCAGGGCTATCCTGGCCGACGCCGGTGTGAGCAATGTGGACATCGAATACAGCCAGCGGGGGGCCCTCAGCGACCACTACGACCCGCGGGCGGGGGCAGTGCGCCTCTCCCGGGACGTTCACGACGGGAGGACGCTGGCCTCCCTGGGAATAGCCGCCCACGAGGTCGGTCACGCTCTTCAGCACGCGACGGGATACGCCTGGCTGGGGATGAGAAATGCGATCATTCCCATCACCCAGTTCGGATCCACCCTGGCCTTTCCCCTGTTCTTCATCGGGCTGCTCTTCGCCGGGTCCACGGGACAGCTGCTGATGTACGCCGGGCTGGTCCTGTTCGGGTCTGCCGTGGCCTTTCAGCTGATCACCCTTCCGGTGGAGTACAATGCCTCGGCCAGGGCGATGCGGGCCCTGGAGACCGGGGGCTACATCACCTCGCGCGAGGCCGGTGGGGTCAGGCAGGTTCTGAACGCCGCCGCGTTGACCTACCTGGCGGCGGCGCTGATGGCGCTGATGCAGTTCATCTACCTGTTCACCCTGCAGGGAAGGCGGCGCTAAATGGGGATTATCGCTTTGCTCTTTCTGTGGCTGATCGCCCCGGTGGTCTTTGCTCTTCTCTTCGTACTGCCGTTGAAGCTGATGATCCGGGGTATCAGCGACCTGGTGTATCTACCCCTGCAGATCCTCACCATCGCCTTCAACCGGCCACTGAGGCGGAACCACGCCCTGGAGCACGCCACAATCAATGTGCTGGAGAGAAGATACGGCGCGAGGGGCCTGGCCGGCCTGGCCCGGCCGAGCGGATTCCTGGTCCGGGGCTGGCCCGATGTGGCCTCCCTGGAGTGGGCCGCCCGGGAGGCGCTGGTGAGACTGCAGAGGGGAGAGAACCAGCTGGTCATTCACCGAAGATGCGGGACAAGTCAGGCGGCGGGGAACATCCTGTTCGCCCTGCTGTTTCTCACGGTTCTGCTGGCGGGCGGGAGACTGGATCTTCTCACCGTGGTCTTCGCCGGGCTGCTTCTTCTGCTGATCTCCCCCCACGTGGGCATCCTGGTGCAGAGAACTCTCACCACCGCGGATGACGTCGACGACGTGGTGATCACCGGGGTCGCCCCCGTATATGAGCGCCGGCCACTCACCTTCGGTTTCGGCCTGGCTCTCTTCAGCGGCCCCCCCGGAGCCTACTTCGTCCGCACGGCGACGCGCCGCCCGCGAGAGATGTCGGGGAGAAGCCGGGTAGGATAGGTACGGGGAAGGCGGGTTGCCGCATGGACGAACCGCGAGAGATTGCCCTCAACGTTCTCAACCGGGTGGAGGACGGGGCATGGGCCTCCGAGCTGCTGCCGGGCCAGCTGGCCGGAGGCGACCTGGACGAGAGGGATCGCAGATTCGTCACCGAACTGGTCAACGGCACGCTGCGGCGCAGGCTGCAGCTGGATTTCCTCCTGGGCCGGCTGTGCAGGTACCCCCTGGAAGAACTCGACCGGCCGGTGCGCAACATCCTGCGGCTGGGCGCCTATCAGATCATGCACATGCGAGTTCCCGCTCACGCCGCCTGTGACGAGTCGGTTCGCCTGGTGAGGCGGACGGGACCGCGCCGGGCCGCGGGCCTGGTGAACGCGGTCCTGCGCAACCTGGTCCGGCTGGGCGACTCCCCGGGCTACCCGGACCGGGAGGACGATCCGGCCGGGTGGATCGCCATAACCGAGAGCCATCCCCGGTGGATTGTCCAGACCTGGTTGGAGGAGATGGGATTCTGCGAGACCCTCAGCCTCTGCCGGGCCGACAACGAAGCGGCGGGGGTCGATCTGAGGGTCAATGTGCTGAGGATCTCGCCCGGCGAGGCGGTCGACCGACTGCAGAAGCGGCGACGGGCCGAGGTGGCGCCCTGCGGGTTGGCCCCGCACGGGCTGCAGTACTCCGGCGGGGGATCTCCCTTCTCCCTGCCCGAATACGATGAGGGGCTGATCTCGGTTCAGAGCGAGAGCTCACAGCTGGGCGCCCTCGCCCTGGGAGTGGGGCCGGGGATGCGTGCCCTGGATGCCTGCGCGGGAAGGGGAGGCAAGACCACCTACCTGGCCCAGCTGATGGAGAATGCCGGGGAGGTGCTGGCTGCTGACCGGCATCGCTTCAAGCTGGAGGTGCTCGGGCGCGAGTGCGAGCGGCTCGGCGTTGGCATCGTCAGGACCCTCTGCGCCGACGCCAGGGAGCTGCCCGACGTCGGATCCTTCGACGCGGTGCTCGTCGACGCACCCTGCAGCGGCCTGGGGATCCTTCGCCGTCATCCCGACGCGCGCTGGCGGAAGACGCCCGGGCTGCTGGAGAGAATGCCGGCGCTGCAGCGCCAGCTCCTGGACTCGCTCTCGTCGCTGGTGCGGCTAGGGGGGCACCTGGTGTACTGCACCTGCTCCATATCCCGATGCGAAAACGAGGGGATGGCCGAGTGGTTTCTGCGCGAGCACCCCGACTTCGTCCCGGCCGAATTCCCTCCCGGTTTCCCCGGTTTCCCGGACTCGCCGGGGGGAATGCTACAGCTTTTGCCCCACATTCACGGCACTGACGGTTTCTTCATCGCCAGGTTCAGGCGAAGACAGGAGGG
>JAWOBW010000204.1:0-2904 GCA_046484105.1 Bacillota bacterium | reverse complement strand
GACGCCATGTTCATTCCGTGATGAGGAGGTGGGACCATTGATCTTTCATCCGCAGCACAGATCGGGGGAGAGCGGGGCCAGGACCGGCCGCCTCCTCACCCCCCACGGGGTGGTGGATACCCCGGTCTTCATGCCCGTCGGCACCGCGGCCACGGTGAAGGCGATGACCCCGGAGAACCTGCGGGAGGCCGGAGCGCAGATGATCCTCGGCAATGCGTATCATCTGTACCTGCGCCCCGGCGAGGAGGTCATCACTCAGGGCGGGGGGCTGCACGAGTTCATGTCCTGGAGGGGCCCCCTGCTCACCGACAGCGGGGGATTCCAGGTCTTCAGTCTGTCGTCGCTGCGCACCATCGACGATGACGGGGTGACCTTCCGATCCCACATCGACGGCTCCGAGCACCGCTTCACCCCGGAGCGGGTCATAGAGATCCAGAGAAACCTGGGGGCGGACGTGATCATGCCCCTGGATCACTGCCCCGCCCTTCCGGCGGACCGGAAGGTCCTGGAGGAATCGGTGCGTCGCACCACGGCATGGGCCGGGCGTTCCCGCGCGGCGGGCGCCAGCCGGGACCAGGCCCTGTTCGGAATCGTGCAGGGGGGGACGGAGGTGGACCTGAGGCGGAGGCACCTGGCCGAGATCACCTCCCTCGATTTTGACGGTTACGCCCTGGGCGGGCTGAGCGTGGGGGAGTCCAGGGAGGCCCTGTACCGCGTGATCGACGCCATCGCCGGGGAGATGCCCGCGGGCCGGCCCCGCTACCTCATGGGAGTGGGGAGCCCGGACATCATCATCGAGGCGGTCAGATGCGGGATGGACATGTTTGACAGCGTCCACCCCACGCGCATCGCCCGGCACGGCACGGTTTTGACCTCGCGGGGCAGCCTGACGGTCAGAAACGCCGAGTACGCGCGGGACTTCCGCCCCCTGGATCCGGACTGCGACTGCTACGTCTGCCGGAGCTTCACCCGGGCGTACATCAGGCACCTGCTTAAGGCGGATGAACTTTTGGCGTATCACCTGACCACCCGTCACAACCTGCACTTCATGAGCCGATTCATGCGCAGCATCCGTCGGGCGGTGCGGCAGGATGCCTTCATGCAGTACCGGCGGCAGTTCTGGCGGCAGTTCTATCGATGTGAGCCGCCGACGCCCTCCGGGGCGCAGACAGACTGTTGAATCGTCACACCTGACCTCCAGGATTGACTGTTGCAGATTATTTTCCCCAGTCGTACAATGAAACAGAGAGGATAAGTCCCCTCGCGGGGACTGAGCTCGATGCCGTCCCGGCTCCAGCCGGGGCGACGCTGCGTCTTCGTGGCAGGGTGAGGAGGGCATTCCCTCCAATTCCCAACCGGTGGTAAAGCTCGCGGGCAATTCCGCAGAGACGAGCCCATCAGCCTCAGCGGTTGATTCCGGTTAGATTCCGGGGCCGACAGTAAAGTCTGATTGGGAGGAGGCGGAGCGTACGGAATACCTGGCCGGCCCTGGGCCGCATGCCAAGACATTTCGCACCTCCGCACCCCGACGACCGTCGGGGTTTCGTATTTAACATCTTCAGGAGAGGTGAGCTAGATGGGTATTGGGAGCGAGAAGTTTCTACAGACGCGCAGGCTGACCTTTGGTGCTGTGTTTGGTGCCCTCATCATGCTGGCGACCATGTATCTGCGCATACCTGGAGCAACGGGCTACTATCATTTGGGTGACGGGCTGATCTACGCCAGCGCGGTACTGCTGGGTCCGGTGACCGGAGGCATGGCGGCGGCCGTGGGGTCGTCGCTGGCAGACGTGCTGGGTGGGTACGCGGCCTGGGCCCTGCCCACCTTCGTGATCAAGGGTCTCACCGCGGTGGCCGTGGGAATCCTGGCCCGGGGAAGCGCCTCCATGATTAGAGGCGCCCTGGCCATGATCTGCGGGGCGGTGATCACCATCGCCGGATACGCCGGGGCCACGTACCTCATGTACGGTGCACCGGCGGTGCTGCCCGAGACCTACTTCAACCTGGCCCAGACCGGTTTCGGCGTTCTGATAGGCCTGCTGCTGGTCTGGTGGAACCGGATGAGACCTGGTGACATGGCCGCCTGACAGTGACGTGTCGATGGGGAGGACCGGTTTACCGACCGGCCGAACGTGATCTGCATGCGGGGAGGGAGATAGGCCATGAAGATGGAACCTGCCGGACGCAATCGATGGCGGCTGCAGCGGGGAGGCGAGGAGCGCGCCGATGCGGTCGTCTACCTCAATGACGCCCTGAAGGCGGCCGTCGAGCCGGATTCTCTCAGGCAGCTGGTGGATGCTGCCACCCTGCCCGGCGTGCAGAGCCCCGTGGTGGGTATGCCCGACCTGCACGTCGGATACGGGTTGCCCATAGGCGGAGTGATGGCGGTCAGTGCCGGGGAGGACGATGTCGAGACGTCGGTGGTGTCGGCCGGCGCCGTGGGGTATGACATAAACTGCGGCGTCCGGTTGTTGAGGACTAACATTCCCGCGGCGGACCTGGACGAGGATGATCTGCGGCTGCTGCTGAACGCGATTCTCCGCCGCGTTCCCGTGGGCGTGGGCAAGTCGAGCGCCCGCGAAGAACTCAGGGGAGTGAACCTGAAGAAGGTCGCGGTCAGCGGAGCGGCTGCGCTCATCGCCGCCGGATACGGAAGACCGGAGGATGCCGGGGCCATCGAGGAGGCGGGCAGGATGGACGGTGCGCGCCTGGAGGCGGTGAGCCAGAAGGCGAGAAAGCGGGGGGACCAGCTGGCGACCATCGGCGGGGGCAACCACTTCATCGAGCTGGGCGAGGTGGAAGAGGTGTATGATCGCACTGTTGCCGGGCAGTTTGGACTGGCGCCGGGCGACCTGACGGTGATGATACACACCGGAAGCCGGGGCTTTGGGCACGAGATCTGCTC
>JAWOBW010000165.1:0-6175 GCA_046484105.1 Bacillota bacterium | reverse complement strand
TAAATCAAAAACCCATCCCTGAATCTCCTATGCTCAAATACCGCCCCGCAAACCCACATCGTGGCACTTCCGCCTCCCGTCAAGGATTCTGGAGGCGCAACTCCACATGGGACGGTCTCAACAGGGCTCGAAAACACTCCGAAAATCAGCATCCGCCACAATTCATGCGCTACTTGCCGAATACATTTTTACACCACTTGACGAGACGTGGCCCAGCAGAGCGCGAGAGGTGAGTACGTCTGTCATTATCTCCAACATGTGACTGTTCTGCAGCGTCCGGACGGTGACCGGCGTACCGATGATTGGAGGAACAACATGAGAGGGCAAGACTGCACCAGACACCGACATGGTGGACAGATGCCAGCGGCGACTGCCGCGACGAGGAGACTCCTCACCCCGGTGAGCATTCCCGGGCACCGCACGGAAGCGGGGTGATCTCACTTCAGTTCCCGGAGAATCTCGATGGTCCACATGTGCGAAGACGTGCCCGCGCCGGGCGGCCGGAAGAGAAGCCGGGCCCTGAAGCGAAAGCCCGGTTCACGTGCTGATCCTGGGGTCCAGGAAGTCTCGCAGGCCGTCGCCCATGAGATTGATGCTCAACACGGTTATGAAGATCGCAGCGCCGGCAGCAGTTGAGATCCACGGCGCTCGCACCAGGAACTGCCTGCCTCCGTTGATGATCGCCCCCCAGGTGGGGGTCGGTGGAACCACGCCGAGTCCGAGGAAACTCAAGCTCGATTCAGTAAGAATGGCGATGGCAATGTCCAGGGTCGCCCGCACGATTACCGGGGCGGCGATGTTGGGCAATATGTGACGCCGGATCACCGTCCACGAGCTGGCGCCCACCGCCCGAGATGCCTCGATGAATTCGCGCTGCTTGACTTGCAGGGTGGCAGAGTGGGCAATCCGGGCCATTCTCGATGAGCGGTCCAGGCCGACCGCGATCATCACATTCACCAGCCCCGGTCCGAAGAAGGCAACAATAAGAATGGCAAGCAGGATCATGGGGAAACTCAGCCCAATATCCACCATGCGCATGATCAAGGACTCGACCCAGCCGCCCGAGTATCCGGCTATCAGTCCGACGGTGATGCCGATGACAGTGCCGATACCCACGGCCAGAAGCCCCACCTGTAGCGATATACGGGCACCCCATATGACCCTTGACAGGACGCAGCGTCCCATACTGTCAGTCCCCAGCAGATACTTCGCACCCGGCGGATGAAAACGATCGGCTATATCGTAGTCCAGCGGATCACGGGGGGCAATCTGTGGTGCGAAAATGGCCACTATCACAATGACCAACATCATCCCGGTGGCGGCGGTCGCCGCCTTATGCCTCGTCATGGTCTTTTGCAGTTCAACCCAGGCGCCAGTTTGTGTCATAGCTTTGGGATCCTCGCCCCTTTCCCTGTGTTATGTACGCATGCTCAGGTGTACCGGATACGTGGATCCAGCCAGGCATAGGACAGGTCCACCAGAATATTGACCACCACCAGGATGCACGCGTAGAACATCACCGAAAGCTGAACCTGTATGTAGTCTCGTTCAAATATCGATGCCACGAGGAGCCAACCGATTCCACTCCTGGCAAACACCACTTCTATAATGACACTGCCCCCGAAACGCATCGCGATGCTCAGGCCCACGATGGCCATGATGGGCACCATGGCGTTTCTGAGGGCATGTTTCACAATGACCACCCGCTCCGGCAATCCCTTCGACCTCGCCGTGCGGACGTAATCCTCGCCCAACACCTCCAGTACCGATGAACGAGTCATCCTGGCGGTTATGGCCGCGGTTGGGGCGCCCAGCGCCACCGAGGGCAGTGCGAGGTGCCTCAGCAGGCTGACCAGGCTCTGGGGATCGCCCACACCGGTGACGGGGAAGATGCCAAAGTACAGTGAAAAGACCTGTATGAGGAGAACCCCCAGGTAGAACCCGGGCACGGAGATGCAGGCAATTGCGATTGACATGCTCACCATGTCAATCCAGGTGTTCCGGTTGAGGGCTGCGATCACTCCCGCGGGAACACCGAGCACCAGAGAGAATATCAGGGAAGTCACGCCAAGATGCGCGGTGTAGGGAAAAGCTCGCATCAACTGCTGAAAGACTGATCTTCCAGTGTAGTACGAGGTGCCGAAATCACCCCGCAAGGTGTTCCAAAGATAGGTGAAGTACTGCACGTACAGCGGCTTATCCAGGCCCAGCCTCTCCCGCAACGCATCCCCGGCCTCGGGAGAATAGTAGTCCCCGAGAAGCACTGCCACGGGATCCCCGGGCACGAGCCGTATGACCACGAAGATGAGAGTGATTACCCCCAGAAGAGTCAGCAAACTTATGAATAGTCGCTTGACCAGGTATACTTTCATGTGTGACCTCCCGGATCAGCAGAGGTCTGCAACGGGCTACCGTCAGTGCCCACCCGGTGACGATCCCGGGAGCCGCGGAGCCGGGAGACAGCTCCCAGCTCTCGCGGCCTATCCATCGCCGGCACTGCAGACCTGGATCATCGTCAATACGCGCCGGCGGGTCTAGTTCTCGATCCTCAGCTGGAAGGGATTGAACGAGGCACCGGGCCCCGTTAGGAAACCCTTGACCCGTTCGTTATACACGACGAAGCCATACCTGTGCCACAGCGGTATCTGCGGCAGGTCCCGCGTCAGCAGATGCTGAAGCTCGGTCAGAATGGCTGTTCTCTCCTCACCGTGTGTGCGGCGGGAGGCGTCGATCAGGTCATCCCCCTCACTCCACCAGGTGAAGTTGATCCCGTGGGGAGGGATGGCGTTTCCGTGGATCAGACTGAGGAACGGGTCCGGATCCGGCCAGCGGGGATGCGAGATGATCACAAAGTGGTTCTCGGGGTCCGCCCGGCGCTCGTGAAGCGCTCCCCGCTCCAGGGGTACGACGGTGATGTCGAGACCCGCTCTCTCGAATCCGGTGTTCATGAACTCCGCCATCCTGACGTATATGTGCATGCTGTAGGTGACGCCCTCGATGTGGATGTCGTCCGGCTCGAGACCGACCTCCGCCAGGAGTTCCACCGACCGCTCGGGATTATAGTCAATCGGGCTGAACGGCTCACTGTCCACGTTGACCATGTGGGGGTGCAGAATGGTGGTGTTGGGACGCAGCGCGAGACCCTCGAATAGAACCTCAATCATGCCCTCCGTGTCGATGGCATGGGCGACGGCCCAGCGTACCTCTCGCCTGTCGAGGGGGAACAGCTGCGTGTTCAGGTCCATCTTGTTGATGTGCACTTCCTCGAACTCGTGCCCGACCAGGTGCTCCACTGCACTGTACTGCTGGTAGATCCCGGCGTCGGCGAAGAACGTTATGTCGATCTCCTGGGCCTCCATGGCCATCGCTATGGTGGTCTCGTCCGGGATGATCTTGACCTCCACCCGCGCGATCTCCGGTCTGCCCTTGAAGTAGTCGTCAAACCTCTCATAGACGACCAGCTCCCGCGGAACCCACTCGTCATACACCAGCTCGTAGGGACCGCAGCCGACCGGGTTCTCATTATATCCGTCGGTTCCGAGCTCCTCGAAGGCCGCCTTGGAAATGAGTGCCCCCCATCCTGGATGCATGACGGTCAGGTTGTAGAGAAACCCGCCAAAGGCAGCATTGAGGTGAAATTCGACGGTGTAATCGTCCACCGCCACAACATCATCGAGCATCCAGAACTGCCCGCCGTGAACCGATTCCACCTCGGGGTCTATGTGCCGCCCGAACGTGAAGACGATATCTTCAGCAGTGAGCTCGCCGTAACCCCGCTGCCACTGGACACCCTCGTGCAGGTATATGGTGTAGACCAGACCGTCCTCCGAGACCTCCCAATCCCTGGCCACAGACATTTCGGGCTCGTTGGTCTCCGCGTTGATTCGGAAAAGCCCGTCTGTGAAGATGCGCGAATGGACGCTGTAGCTCGAGCCGGTAGTCCTCTCCGGAAGCATGGCGTCAATGGTCTCAGTCACCGCGAAGACGATCACCTGGGGTTCGTCATCCGATTCTGAAGGTTCCGCGGGTTCTGTAGGTTCCCCTGGCTCCTCTGTCTCCTCTTCCGGAGCACACGCCATGCCTAACACTCCAATAACAAGCAGCAGGGCAATCAGCAGAATGAGCCTCCCATTAGCAACACTCGCCATTTCTCCGCAGCTCCTTTCCAGCAGCCAGCACGGTGAAAACGGACGCAGAACAGATTTGCCCCCCGATGTCCTCGCATCTTGCTGGCATGCTGTGACACTAGTTCGACCCGGGGCACATGATTTCCTTTTTCTATTGCGCCGCAGTACCGGATTTCAGATATTTCGGCATATTGGGACACGTTCTTCGGAACATAGTTCTGCAAAAGCCTCCGGCGGACCGCGGGTGTTCCATGCCACGAGGTGAGGACAATGAGGAGAAACCATCCGCCCCATGCCCGCGGGTGAGAAAAGGAGAATGTACGGCAGCCCAACCATCATCCGGGGCAACTGCGCGGCGCAACCGGCTCAAGGTCGGGACCACTCCGCCGGCTGACTACTCATCGGAAAAATCCGGGAGGTCGTCTCATCTGGGGGGTGTGTTGTGTCTTGCGAAACAGCGCCTTAACCGTCATCCCGCACTCCCTGCACCGGGTCGACTACGTCACCGGTGTGCTCATTGCTGTTGCGGCGAAGTCAGTGCCCGAATGATCGCGTGGGCTGTCATCCGGATTCCATCACCACCGCGTGAATGTCAAGATTTCAGCTGACGGAACAGATCAGGGGAGGTTGCCGTGCGCCATTCGCTCGGCATTGTGAAAGTCTTCCCAGGCCCGGTACACTATCTCCGCGTCCACAAAACAGCAGAGGGCGGCGGCCGACAGCACCGAGGATGCCCGGAACAGGTAGGTCTCCCTTTCGGCAGACCCGGCCAGCTGGGCGAATTCCCTCGTGTGCAGGGACACTTCGCCGGAGCCCAGGGCACACGAGGCCTGTATCGCCGGGAGCACTCGGCTGACGTTACCCACGTCGGAGGAACCGCTGATCTTCGGCGACGAGGTATCCAGAGGCTCGTCCAGGAACTCGAAACACTCGCGGAAGAGCTGCTGTAGCACCGCATTAGACCTGGTGGCCTGGTAGGGCACTCGGATCTGCTTCAGCTTCAGTTTGACGCCGGCGGACATTGCCGCTCCCTCGGCACAGTGTCTGAACTTCTCCACCAGCTCAGCCTGATACTCCTCGTCGGCGGAACGCAGCAGGAACTCGGCCTCGGCGTAATCGGGAACAATGTTGGCGGCCACGCCCCCGTGAACGATGACTCCGTGAATCCGGGCGTCGTCCCGCAGATGCTGGCGCAGGGCATTCACATTGTTGAAGGTGGCTATCACCGCATTGAGAGCGTTGCTGCCCCTCTCCGGATTGTCCGACGCATGCGCAGCCGTGCCGTGGAAGCATACGTAGTACTGACTCAGGGCCAGACAACTCCCTCCGACTCCGCTGGCTTGATCGGGGTGGATGCCCAGGACGACGTCAAGATCATCAAAAACCCCCCTGTCGGCCATGACGCACTTGCCTCCGCCCTTCTCTTCCGCGGGAGTCCCTATCACCCTGAGTTCACCACCCGAACCGACATCATAGCACACGAGGTAATCGGCCAGGACCAGGGCAGCTCCGATCGAGGTGGCCGCAAACAGGTTATGCCCACACGCGTGGCCCATCTCGGGAAGGGCATCGTACTCCACAATGATGCCCACCGCCGGTCCGGAGCTTCCCCAGCGCAGGCTGGCTTCAAAAGCAGTGGCCAGCCCCCCCGTCCCGATCTCAACCGAGAATCCGAACCTCCTGAGAAGACTGGTCAGGTAATCACAAGCGTAGGCTTCCTCAAATGACGCCTCCGGATTGGAGTGCAGCTCGTCGGCCGTCTCGATCATGACTGGCAGGTACTGACCCACCCTCTGCCGCACCTTCGGGAAGAGTTCCTCGACCAGCTCTTTCATAACGGCGCCTCCATCTGGCCTGTCCAGGCCAATGATGCCAAGTATCAAGGTGACAATTCGTGCCCTCGGCTGCATTATGAGAGTAGAGAGATCAACAGAGAGGAAGATACCGCCACCAACACCATGCTATCATGTCACTCATCCTGCCAACAATGGCCGTCAGAGGAACCTTCACCGCTCCACCACTCCCGCCACGTTTGCATCGGAGTTGAG
>JAWOBW010000047.1:0-4267 GCA_046484105.1 Bacillota bacterium | reverse complement strand
TGCCCACGGATCGGATCCTCATGGTGGGCAACGATCCCTGGGAGGATATGGTGGCGGGGAAGCTGGGAATGGACACCTTCCTGGTGGAGGAGTATGTCGTCGAGCGGCCCAGGGAGGTGGTCTTCACGCCGACCTACCGCGGTTCTCTGGAAGAGGTGATGTCTGCAGTCGGCTGCTGAGGTGGCCGTCAGGAGGAGGCGGGCCGGTCGACCGGGGTGCCCCGGTCCGTCTCATCTGCCCGCCGCGGGGCCTCTCCCAGCCACGGGCCTGGGCGGTCGGGAGGGGCGGCGAGCAGATCGCCGGTGAAGGAGGTCCCGTCCAGATAGGCGGCGACCGCATTTCGGGCCAGCTCCGGTGTGTTGCACTGGGTGCTCAGATGAGCGAGCAGCACCGCGCGGGTGTCGGTCCCGACCATCAGCTGCAGTGATGCCCCGGCTTGATCATTTGACAGGTGACCGAAGTCGCTGAGCACGCGCCTGATGAGCGAGGCGGGCCGGCCGGACTCCATCTCCATCTGTACGTCGTGATTGCTCTCCACCACCAGGTACGTGCTCCCGCGCAGGGCGGAGACCATCCCCGGGTCCACGGTGCCCAGATCGGTGACCACCGCCAGCGTCTCGTCGGCGCAGGTGAACTTGAGACTGATGGGTTGGGCTGCGTCGTGGGAGTTTCTCAATCCCACCACCTGAAGATCCCCGACCTGCACGGCTGTGCCGGGCACCAGGGGGTGGTGAGGGGATTCGGTGGGCATGTGCAGCGCCCGCCAGGTGCGCGGTGTGCTGAACATGCGACCTATGCTGTGGCGCAGGTCGAAGGGGTGCCTGATTTTCAGGGCCCGGCAGTGATCTGTGTGTTCGTGGGTGATGAAAATGGCGTCAATGTCTGCCGGCGCGACGCCGCTGTCGCGGAGAAATCCCTCCAGGCGCCGCAGGGGCACGCCGCAGTCGGCGAGGACAGTCGCCCCGGGCGTGATTACCAGGTAGGCGTTGCCGTGACGGCTGGAGCTGGACAGAGAGCGGAAACGAATTCCGCGTCCGGATGACGGCCGGTTTGCCATGAGCTTCTCCTTCCCACTACAGCAGAGGGTATCATGGACGACCGGCGGAGGCAATCGAAGCCATTGAAAAAGATTATCATTTGCCATAGACTTAGGAATAGTTTGTAGTTGCAGGGGGCGATGATGTGGATCTTCTTCACATTACCCTTGTGGGTTTGATTGCGGGCGTGCTGGGAACCGGAGCTGGCGGATTGATCGCGGTGTTCACCCATCGGCGGGCGAGGATGTCCCTGGGGGGGCTGCTGGGCTTTTCCGCCGGGGTGATGTTGGCGGTGGTCTTTCACGAACTGATTCCGGAGGCTCTGGAGGGAGGTGGGTTTGGGGCGGGGATGGCGGGTGTGATCTTCGGCGCCCTGCTCATGCTGTCTCTGGACCGGATTCTTCCTCACATTCATCTGTCAGCTTCCGCCGGCAATTCGAGGCGGGAGAATGATTTCATTCGCAGCGGACTCCTGCTGGGGCTGGGTATTGCGCTGCACAACTTCCCCGAGGGACTGGCCATCGGGACGAGCTACGCCTACAGTGCCCAGGTGGGCCTGAGCATCGCCGCGGTCCTGGCCGTGCACAACCTGCCGGAGGGGATGGCCATGGCCATCCCGCTGTCCGCGGGCAATGTGTCCTCCTTCAAGGTGTGGATATGCACTCTGGCCGCGGGCCTGCCCATGGGCGTGGGAGCCCTGTTGGGCGGGTGGATCGGCACCATTTCGGGTACTTTTCTCGGCGTCGGCCTGGGGTTCGCCGCCGGGGCGATGCTGTACATAGTGTGCCACGAGCTGATACCGGGTGCGCAGAGGAGAAGCCAGGGGTATGTGGCCACCTTCGGCATCGTGTTCGGCGTGCTGCTGGGGATCGCGCTGCTGGGTCACTGATTCCCTAGACGCGGCCGATGCCGCCGACGGCGTACTTGATCAGCGACATTTTCTTGAAGCTGGGCCTGCCCCGGCGCCCGGTGAGCAGGTGATAGTGCCCGGCTGCCTCGAAGGCCTCCTCGAAGACGGCCAGGGATTCGCGGCTGGCCAGATCCCGGAGGATGAAGGGGACGGTGAGGTGGCCCGGCGGGGGCAGGGGGTATATGTCGACCAGGACCTGATCCGGGGACGTGGCCGGAGTGAGCAGCACCTGGATCTTCTGATCGCCGAAATACGTCGGCACATCACCACTGAAGCTGCGCTGACCGTCCTGTGCGGCCTCGAGCAGCCTGATCATGGACGATTCGATACTTCGGTCCGGGCAGTCGAGCATGACCACCGGAGTGCGCATGTCGGTGTATATGATGCCCAGCTCGATGCCGATGCCACTCAGATCAGCGCCGGTGAGCAATGTGCTGTCAGTCCCGTAATCGGTCAAGTGCTGCACCCCTAGTTACAAGTTAGCAGACATTTGGTGAGAAGACAAATCAGAACAGATGCCGTCGATTTTCGAGTTGGGATGATCAGAGGATTGAGACTGGACGCATAGAACATACTTAGATAGGTGACCGGCCCCTCGGGCGGGTTGCCATAATCTGTCATGTGAGCCGAGTTGGGAGGCGCCTTCGAGGTGAAGATTGCGTTCTTCAATGACACATACCATCCGTATGTCAGTGGGGTCATTGCTGCCATGGATCGTTTCTCCGTTTCTCTGAAGGAGCGCGGCAATGAAGTAATCCTAGTGGTTCCCGGGCACTGGACCTCGCCGTGGAAAGAGGAATCGTGCGAGGATGTTCACGAACTCCCGTCGATTCCCGTGCCCGGCTTTGACGGCCTGCGGATCGGCACGCCGCTGCTGGCTGAGGGTCACCTCAACGTCGGCGGCAGGATTGATCGCGACATTGACGTGGTGCACGCCCATTCACCCTTCATAGTGGGGCGCGTCGGCGCGCGCCTGGCTGAGAAGAGAAGGGTGCCGCTGGTGTTCACCTGTCACAGCATATACCCGCGGTACTCCGACTACGTTCCCCTGGTCTCCGATCTGGCGGCGGATGTGATCCAGGAGTACGTGACGGAGTTCTGCTCCGTCTGCGATGTGATCGTGGCTCCCTCACGGTTTGTCAAGAGGACTCTGCGCCGGTGGGGGGTCAACGGGTCCATCGAGGTTCTTCCCTCCGGGGTCGATGTCGAGGCCGTCGAGCAGGTGCGACAGCTGGTGGAGGGGGAGCGGGATGATATCCGCGCCGATCTGTGCCGCCCCCTCGGCATTGGGGAGGGGGACCGGATCCTCCTGTTCGTGGGTCGCCTGGACCCCCAGAAGAACGTCTCCTTCCTGCTGGAGGTGATGCGCCACCTGGACGAGACCCCCGGGGTGCACCTGGTGCTGGTGGGAGACGGACCCGCGCGGCAGAGCCTGTCCCAGCTGGCATCTCAGGCGGGGATTCGGGAGCGGGTGCATTTCGCCGGGAAGCTGGGTTTCGAAGAGGTGGTGAAGTGGTACTGCATGGCGGATGTATTCTGTTTTCCCTCCACGTCGGAGACCCAGGGACTGGTGGTGGTGGAGTCGATGGCGGCGGGTCTGCCCGTGGTGGCCCTGTCCTCGCCCAGCTCCGAGGAGATCATCAGCAATGGGGAGAGCGGCATCCTGACGGCGCAGTCGGTCGAGGCTTTCTCCTCTGCCGTGGGGGAGCTGCTGGCCGACCGGCAGCGGCACCGGATGATCGTGGAGAGTGCAATGGAGCGGGCGGCTGAGTTCTCAATGGGCACCCTCACCGACAGACTCCTCGACATATACCGGTCGGCGATCGAGGCAAAGAGGCAGGTAGTGTCGACCTGACGGATCCTCATATTGGCTTCTCACCTTTCTGAACTCCTCCCGATCCCGGGAGGAGTTTCCATTCATGAGGCGAATATATGCATATAGTGCATATGATGTTGTGTGGTGACAGTGTCTCTTACGGCGCCTCGGACTCGGATATGTGGTCACCGGAGCCGTCTAATACAAGAGGGGAGTGGGTATTGATGTCGGTGAGTTTGCGTGGTCGTGATTTTGTGACGTTGGCGGATTATACGCGGGAGGAGATTGAGCAGGTACTGGATGCGGCGTCGATGATGAAGTTACGTATGCAGTCGGGGATGATGGACCGTCCGTTGGGGGGCAAGACGTTGGGGATGATATTCACCAAGCCGTCGACGAGGACGCGGATCTCGTTTGAGGTGGGGATCTGGCAGTTGGTCACGGCATCCACAATGTTGAGGAACTAGCGGTAAAGCGGGTTGGTGACCTGGCTGCCATCAAAGG
>JAWOBW010000116.1:0-8817 GCA_046484105.1 Bacillota bacterium | reverse complement strand
TCCGTCGACCTGTATGGTGACGGTTTCTGTCTCCTGCAGGGGTCCGAGAATCGGGTGGTCCAGTACTCGCATGGCCTGATCCTCTCCAATTCGGGCGCACTTCCCGGATTCGCAGTACTGTAGTTGGGCAAATGCGTCTCCGTTTACATTGCGCCTTGTCAGATGGTTTCTTCAATGCCCCGCGCAATCCTCTGAGAAAGCGAGGTCCAGATTGGTGAGTGAACAGTGGAGAGCGGACAACGGTAAGGTGTTTCCGGGCAGAGATCGTGCCCTCGCCGGGAATATTCACAGGATTGTGCCAATCTGGTCAGAAAGACTTGACATGTGAAAGGCCCTAACATACACTAAGCGGCAATACCATATGCCAGTGGGAGTGTACCTAGGGTTCCGCCCGTCACAATGATGGGGCCCGGACCGAGCGGTACAGCCCCACCGGGCGGGCGACAGCAGCCCAGCCAGGTGGGTACACCGCGGGGATAAAAGACCCAGCGGCAGGTCCTGCAACTCGGATCTGCTGCTGGGTCTTACATTTTCTGCCGGCGAATAGAAAGGAAGGTACCGGGATGAGAAGTAGTCGCAGACATGACTCCAGGCGATGGATGTGTAGTTTATTGGTGGTGGGGATGATCGTCCTACTTCTAGCTGGCTGCGGTCCTAAGGACACGGCCCCGTCGACCCCCTCAACTGTTGAGCAGGAGAGCGAAATCGTCATTGCCCAGGGCGTGGATGCGACGACCCTGGATCCCAACATGCATGCCGAGGCGCCGACGACCAACGTGTGCATCAATATCTATGACACGCTGTTGATGCGGGATCTCGACGCCAACATCATCCCGGCGCTGGCCGAGTCATATGAGAATCTCGACGATAGCACCTGGGAGTTCAGACTGCGCGACGATGTCACCTTCCACAATGGCGAGGCCTTTGACGCGGAGTCGGTCAAGTTCACGCTCGAGCGGATACTGGATCCGGAAATGAACTCCCCCCAGATGCCGCACCTGAGCTCGATTGAGGAAGTGCGGATCATTGATCCCGGGACGGTTCACATCATAACCCGGGAGCCCTTCCCCACACTACCGGCACAGCTGGTCTCCAGGCAGATGGTTCCTCCCGAGTACACCCGGGAAATGGGGCACGAGCACCTGGCTGCCAACCCGGTGGGGACTGGGCCCTACCGGTTCGTCGAGTGGACCAGGGATGAGAAGATCGTCCTCGAGGCCAACGAGGAATACTGGCGCGGTCGCCCGGCAGTGGATCGTGTCGTCTTTCGGGTGATCCCCGAGAATTCCACCCGGATGGCGGAGCTGCAGACGGGAAGCGTCGACCTCATTGTCAACGTGCCTCCGCATCAGGCTGCGACCCTGGAGGAGGACGAGGGAACGGCGGTGGCCAGGGTTCCCAGCTCGAGGGTCATATTCATGGGCATCGTGTCCGACACGCCCGGTCCCCTGGAGGATGTGAGGGTCAGGCAGGCACTGAACTACGGCATCGACGTTCAATCCATTGTGGACAATGTCCTGATGGGCAACGGTACGCCCCTGGCTGGCCAGCCGGTGGGCGAGATCCATTTCGGCTACAACCCTTCCCTCGAACCATATCCGCATGACCCGGACCGCGCGCTGGATTTGCTGGCCGAGGCCGGGTATCCGGACGGTCTGGAGCTGAACCTCGATTCTCCCAGCGGGCGCTACCTGATGGACAAGGAAATTGCCCAGGCGGCCGTGGGCCAGGTGGAGAGCATTGGCGTGGACATCGACCTGAATGTGCTCGAGTGGGGGGTGTACGTTGAGAAGATCATGGCCCGGCAGCTCGAGGATCTGTTCCTGATCGGGTGGGGCAACTCCACCTTCGATGCCGATGCCACGCTGTATTCCTGGTTCAGAACGGGCCAACGCTTTTGCTTCTACGACAATCCCCAGATCGATGAATTGCTCGACAGCGCCCGCGTGAGCATGGATCAGCAGGAGAGACTCCAGCTCTATCATCAGGCGATGGAGATTCTCTCCGAGGAAGCTCCCTGGGTATACCTGCACCAGCAGCTGGATATATACGGGATCTCCGGGCGGCTGGACTGGCGGGCGAGGCCGGATGAACTGATATACGCCTTCGACGCCAGGGTGGAGCAGTGATCGCCGTGCGGGGAGATTGCTGATGAACCGGTATTTCCTCAAACGGATCGTACACTCCGTGTTCATACTGGTCGGTGTGTCTCTGGTGACATTCCTGCTGGTTCACATGACGGGCGATCCAGTGACCCTGTTTCTGCCTCTTGACGCCGGCCCCGAGGACATTGAGGCAGTGCGGGTTGCCCTGGGATTTGACAGGCCCATATACCAGCAGTATCTCGGCTTCCTGCGGGGAGCAGTGCGCGGTGATTTCGGCACGTCGATGCGTCATCGGGAGGAGGCCATGGGCCTGGTGCTGGACCGGCTCCCGGCCACCATGCAGCTCACCTTTGCTGCCATGGCGGTGGCAGTGGCGGTGGCGGTGCCCCTGGGCGTGATTGCCGCGACGCACAGGGATTCGCTGGCGTCCCTTGTTGCTTCGGTGCTCGGGCTGCTGGGGCAATCGATGCCGGTCTTCTGGCTGGGCATCATGATGATCCTCCTCCTTTCCGTCAATCTCGGCTGGTTTCCCGCCTCGGGACGCGGGGGGTTCATTCACCTGGTCATGCCCGCTGTGGCCATCGGCACCTACTCCATGGCGGCGGTCATGCGCATGATGCGTTCCACCATGATAGAGGTCCTGGGCCTGGATTTCATCAGAACCGCCCGGGCCAAGGGAGTCTCCGAGCGGGCAGTGGTTTACAAGCACGGGCTCCGCAACGCCCTCATTCCCGTCGTCACGGTGACTGGGCTGCGATTTGGGACCCTGCTCGGTGGAGCCGTCATCACCGAGACGGTATTCGCCTGGCCCGGCCTGGGCAGGTTCCTGATCCAGGGGCTGAACAACCGGGATATGCCAGTGGTGCAAGCCTCTGTGTTCGTGATGGCGCTGATGATTGTGGCGGTGAACCTGCTCACCGACCTGGTCTACAGCTATCTCGATCCCACGGTGAGGTTCAGTTAGGAGGGCGCAATGAGCGAAAGTGCAAGTGGCACAGATTCCCGCGAGAATAGGTTGCAGGGGGAGAGAGTCAACGGTCTGTTGTTCGGGAAAGTGCTGTCTAGCTTCAGAAGAAGCCGTGGAGCCTGGCTCGGGGCCGCGCTGGTGAGCCTGGTGGTGATGTCCGCGCTGCTGGCGCCGGTTCTCGCCCCCCATGATCCTCACGAACAGGTTCTCGACCGCAGTCTCCAGCCACCTCTTTGGAGTGGTGGCTCGCCGGCACACTTGCTGGGCACCGATCACCTGGGACGGGATGTGCTGTCCAGGGTCATCTACGGCAGCCGCATTTCCCTGATCGTGGGGTTGAGTGCCTGCCTGATGGCCGGAGTGATCGGCACGGCCCTGGGATTGCTGTCGGGTTACTACGGCAGTTGGATTGACGACCTGATCATGCGGGTCGCCGACGTCCAGCTCGCCTTTCCCTTCATACTCCTGGCCACCGCCATCATGTTCGTCCTGGGCTCGGGACTTCGCAACATCATCGTGGTGCTGGGGGTAACCGGCTGGGTGATGTATGGGCGGGTAGTGCGCGGGCAGGTCCTGGCCCTCAGAGAAAAGGAGTTCATCGAGGCCTCGGTTGCCTCTGGGTGCAGGACTTCCAGGACCATCCTGAGGCATCTGTTGCCCAATGTGGTTTCCTCGATCGTGGTGATCGCCACGCTGGAGGTTGCCCGGGTCATCATCAGCGAGGCATCTTTGACCTTTCTGGGGCTGGGTGTGGACCCGCGCATTCCCACCTGGGGCGGAATGTTGGCCGACGGCCGACAGTACCTGGCCGGGCAGTGGTGGATAGCCACCTTTCCGGGCCTGGCTATCATGCTCACGGTGCTGGGGATCAACCTGCTGGGAGACTGGTTGCGGGATACCCTTGACCCGCGCATGACCTGAGCGGGTGAGTTGGCAAATGAAGGACCGGCCCGGCGAAAGGGCGCCGGCCGGTCCGCTCAATTGACCGGGTTGTCCCCCGGGAGGCTCAGTCGATCCAGCCCATGTCTTCTACGAACTCCCGCGCCACATCGTCATATTCCTTCTCGTGCACGTCCACCTCTGCGTTCAGCGCTCCCATGGTGTCCTCGTCGAAGGCTCCCCACATGGGAGAGAGGATCTCCTCGATCTCGGGGTACTGTTCGAGAATCTCGTTGCGCATGACCATGGCCCCGTCATACGGCGGGAAGAACTTCAGGTCGTCCTCCAGCGTCTGCAGGTCCATGGTGATGGTGCGCCCGTCGGTGGAATAGGCGACGGCGACGTCAACATCTCCCTGGGCCACGGCCCGGTACATCAGGCCATAATCCATGGCCACGGCCTCCTCGAACTCGAAGTCGTAGTGTTCCAACAGGTCGTTGTAGCCGTCTCCGGTGCGCTCCTGGAAAGTCTGGTCAACGGCGATTACCAGCTCCGGAGCCAGATCCTTGAGGTCGGAAGTAGTGTGGAGATTGTGCTCCTCGGCAAACTCCTCTCTGACCGCGAGGATATAGGTGTTGTTGAAGCCGAAGGGCGGTGACCAGGTCTGATCATACTGTTCGTTGAACTGTTCGTAGACGTAGTCATAGACCTTGTCTCGATCCCGCCATTCGTCGGTGACTTCCATTTTGAGTACGCCGGTGAACTGAGTCCCGGTCCAGCTGGGATATAGGTCCAGCTCGCCGGCGATCATGGCGCTGTGCAGCAGCGTGGAGCCCTGGAAATTGCGGATGTGCTCGACCTCGAAGCCCGCGTCTTCCAGGAGCACCGCGGCAATCTCGCCCAGGATCCACGGTTCTGCGTAGTTAGTGGATCCGATTGTGAGCTGTCGGCCGCCGCCTCCGCAGCCCGCCAGGCCTATGGCCAGCAGTGACAGAACCAGTGCTCCGACCAGCAGATGTGATATCCGTCCGCCGCCTGTGAACATCATGTTTGAGAATCCTCCCTGGAGTTCTCTGGGGCGCTCGCATACTGGTGGTGTGGACTCCGGTGGCGCCCGTGGTTCCTCGGAGTCCCCGCTCTTCACTTGTTATCGGTGAATCTGGGCACGTTACACTTTCAGTCCCGCCGGCGTCACCCAGTCTTCGAGCCGGCCGAGGACGAAATCCGCCGCCAGGGCCAGCAGTGCACTGGGAATGGCGCCCAGCAGGATCAGGTCGTCTCTAATCAGGCCCAGTCCAGTCATTATGAACTGCCCCAGGCCTCCTCCACCCACGTAAGCTGCCAGGACCGCCGTCCCGATGATGATGACGGTGGAGGTCCTGAGCCCGGCCATTATGACAGGCATGGCCAGGGGCAATTCCACCTTGCGCAGCACCTGTAGGTCGGTCATGCCCATGCCCCGGGCCGCGCGGATCAGAGAATCGTCGACTCCGGATATCCCGGTGAAGGTGTTGCGCAGGATGGGCAGAATCGCGTACAGAAACAGGGCCACGTAGGCGGGTCTGCGCCCGATGCCGAGGCCGATCGGTATCATCATTGCGATCAGGGCCAGGCTGGGAATGGTCTGCATTATATTGGCAAAGCCTATGGCAATCAGCTCCACGTATTTGTTCCGTGTCGCCAGGATTCCCAGGGGAATCGCCAGCAGAACGGCGCATGTCACCGGGACCAGCACCAGCAGCATGTGCTGCTGCAGGGCGGTGGCAAGGGCCCCGCGCTGCTCGAACACCAGACTCATGAACCCGAGCATCTTCTCTGCTGCGTATGAAAAGGGTGAAATCTGTGCGGTAATCATAGTGATATCTCGTTCACCTCGATCTCGTCACTGGCGCCGAGAGGCCAGAGTTCATCGATGAGAATGCGGGGCAGGCTGCCCCGGGTGAAGGTTCCCACCAGGTGTCGCTGATTGTCGACCACCGCGAGTACCTCTTCCCCGGATTCTGCCAGGCAGTGAACCGCCTCCATTATGCTGGCTTCAGATCTGACGGCCGATGAGATCAGGTCCACATCCTCGATCCGGCCTGCATCATCGCTGGCACGCTGAATCCGGTCAGCGGAAGTGAGTCCGATCACCTGGTTTCGCCCGTTGACCACGGCCAGGTAGTCTCCGCGAGCCTTCTTCATCCTGTCGAGGCTCTTGCGAAGATCAGTGCCCACTTTGACTTCGGGAACGTCATTGAGCATCACGTCGCTGACGCAGACCTCGAGGGGGCTTACGATCATGCGTTCCGTTCCGATGAACTCGGAGACGAACTCGTCCGCGGGATTGGCCAGCAGTTGGTCGGGTTTATCCACCTGTATCGTGCGACCCTCCCGCATCAGTACGATCCGGTCTGCCAGCTTGAGGGCCTCGTCCATGTCGTGAGTTACGAACAGTACCGTCTTCTTCACCCGCTCCTGCAGTGCAACGAGCTCCTCCTGCAGCTGGTCGCGGGTGAGCGGGTCCAGGGCGCCGAACGGTTCATCCATCAACAGGATGTCCGGGTCGACCGCCAGGGCCCGCAGTACTCCGATGCGCTGCTGCTGTCCACCGCTCAGCTGGCGGGGATAACGCTCAGAGTATATGTCCGGGTCCATGCCCACCAGATCCATCAGTTCCCTGGCGCGTTCCCTCTTTTTCGCCGGCTTCCAGCCCTTGAGGTCCGGCACGACGCTGATGTTGTCCGACACCGTCATATGAGGAAATAGTCCGATCTCCTGAATCACATATCCCATACTGCGCCGCAGTTCCACTGGACTGAAAGTGCTGGTGTCCCTGCCGTTGACGCGGATGGTGCCCCCGGTCGGTTCGATGAGCCGGTTCACCATCTGCAGGGTCGTGGTCTTGCCGCAACCGCTGGGCCCGATCAGGACTACAAGCTCTCCTTCTTCAACTTCCAATGTGAGATCTTCTACTGCCACATGCTCGCCGTCGAACACCTTGGAGACGTTCTCAAAGGTTATCACCTTTGTCAGCACGCTCCCTGTCCGTAAGTGGCCCCACAAAAAAACTCCCTACCGAGAGTCTCCTGTGGATCTCTTCTAATACACTCATATAACATATACCACACTGAGATTTCCTGTCAAGGGTTGTTCTCGAGATCCCGGGACGATGTGAGGAAGATTTCAATATGGCTATTGACGTATTGTGTGTAATGTTGACACTATTGACGTCGACTTCAGTATAATTGAGGGCGACGAGCAATTGCTGAAGGAGGTGCGCGACTCTGCCGGAGAATCTCTCTGATAATGCGGATCTTGCTCTGCGGGTGTCGAATCTGACCAAGACCTTCCGCCGCCGAGGGGTCAGGCCGGTTGAGGCGGTGAGGGGCGTGAGCTTCTCTGTTCGCAGGGGCACTGTGCTGGGCCTTCTCGGTCCGAACGGGGCGGGCAAGTCGACGACGATAAAATGCATCCTCGGACTGGTCACTCCTGACGGGGGCGAGGTGGAGGTATACGGCCTGGATGCCCGAAGGGATCACGGGGGGGCTATGAAGCACATGGGAGCGGTGCTGGAGGGAAGTCGCAACGTGTACTGGCGACTGACCCCGCGAGAGAACATGAGCTTCTTCGCCAGCATCCAGGGGCGCGATCCCCGGAAGGATCGGGATTATCACGACTACCTCCTTGAGCGGCTGGATCTTGCAGACCGGGCCGATCGCCCGGTCCTGGAGCTGTCACAGGGGATGAAACAGAAGGTTGCCATCGCCTGTGCGCTGGCTCGCCGCACGCCGCTTCTCTTTCTCGACGAGCCCACCCTCGGCCTGGATGTGCAGACATCTTACGAGATGAGATCGCTGCTACGGGGGTTGGTGGAGGAGGAAGACCGAACGGTGGTGGTGTCCAGTCACGACATGAAGGTGGTGCAGGACGTCTGTGCCCGCGTGATCATAATCGAAGGTGGTGCCGTGGTGGCCGATGACTGGACCGGGAACCTGCTGTCCCTGTTTCGTACCCGCGTTTACCGTATTGAGATGCTCACGGAGTTGCCGCCGGGTGACCTGGCCCAGCTCCGGGCCAGGTTTGCGCGGGTGGAGGTCAACCCTTCCTCCGAGTACTGCCAGCTGGAGGTCGAAATGGCCGAACCAGCCGACCTCTACGACCTGATGGATATGTTGAGAGATACCGGGGTCATCGTGGACGGAATCTATAGGGACGAGCCCGACCTGGAACGCGCCTTTCTCAGCATCGTCAATGGTCAACGGGGAGAGGTGAGAGCATGAGCTGGGTGGTCTTCAGAGGGACATTTGCCAAGACCCTGATCACCATGCGAAGATACCTGTTCAACACGCTGTCCGGGTTGGTCACCATGTATCTGGTGTTCTGTCTGCTGTTCTTCGGAGCACAGGCCATGGGTGGGGCGGTGGAAATGGGGGACACCCTGGAGGGGCTGGTCGTGGGTTACTTCGTGTGGATGTTGGCGGTGATGGCCTACTCTGATCTCTCCTGGCACCTTCTCAATGAGGCTCAGGTGGGAACGCTGGAGCAGATGTACCTCACCCCGGTGGGTTTTCACTGGCTAAACTCCGCCTACCTCGTCTCCAACCTGATGGTCAACCTGGTGTTGCTGGGAGGGATGCTGTTCGTGATGATGGCCACCAGTGGGCAGTGGCTGATCATGGACGTGTTCAGCATCCTGCCCCTGTTGCTGGTGACGGCCGCCGGCGCCTACGGAACGGGTTTCATGATGGGGGGACTCGCGCTCATATACAAGCGAATCCAGGCCTCCTTCCAGATACTGCAGTTCGTGTTCGTGGCCTTCCTGGCCATCCCGCTGGGGAGATACCCGCTTGCCCGCTTCTTGCCCCTGGCCATGGGCAACAGCTT
>JAWOBW010000202.1:0-2606 GCA_046484105.1 Bacillota bacterium | reverse complement strand
CCACAGTAACCGCAGCCGCTATGATGATTGTGTGCCCGGATGGCAGCATGTCTCCCCCGACGCGTTGTGGGGACACTGCGTCTGACCTGACAGCCGAATCCAGCAGCGAGGTGACAGGCAGCCGGATCCCATCCGGGCCCATGCCGGCGTGAACAGTGCGGGCAGTGTCGCAGAGACGGAACATGGGAGGGTTGGCCCTTGAATCAGAAGAAGCCGAGTTTCCGGCAGCAGGTCAATGATGAGCTTGCAGCCGACGGAGGCCCCCTGAATGTGGCAGAACTGGCACGGCGACTCTTCTCTGATCTGCCAGAGGAAGCGGCAAAGAGAAGGGTCAGAAATGCCGTCGACTCAGACAACTCTGATGTGGTCCGCGTCGGCCGCGCCACCTACGATCTACTCGTACACCGCCTGGAGGGTGCTCACTTCCGCTACCGCGTATCTCCCTGCGAGTACATGGCTGGCCTGCTGTACGTTGCCCAGGATCTCAGCTGTGTCTTTCGGGGCTTCAAACGCTCTGAGAGCGAATCCAGCGGCTTCACCGTGTGCGACGATGAGGGCAGAGAAATCGAAGCCAAGATGATTATGCGCAGCGGACCGTGGCCGCCTCATGTCACCAGGCCCATCAGCCTGTACAGGAAGTACCACATGCTGGCGGGACTGGATCCCTTCTATGCGAAACACCAGTTGACCCCGGATGATGACGTCATCATCACAGTGGAGAGTGTGCACCCGCCCCGGTACCGTCTCTCGGTGGAAAAACCCGGATCCAGGAATGAGGAGGGCATCCGGGCCGCCGACGATGATCTGGTGGAGACCTGTCACTGCATACTCAAGTACACGCGGCAGGCACCGGCGGGCTTCCTCACTCAACGCGCCGTAGGACTACATGATTTCCGCCAGAGACCGATCCCTCACCTGCCGATGCTGCTTCTCCCCAAAGATCCACGCTTCATTTATTTTATTTCGAGGAATGCTACCATCTCCGCGAGTACCTGTTGACCAGGCCATACTACGAGGAGGGAATGGAGCGCGCGGAGATGCAGGTGCTGCTGCGGGGTGCGGGCGCCATAGAGGAAACCGCAGAGGATAGGGTAACACTGGCCCAACAGATGATACTGCAGATTATGCCATTCTCAGTGCTCCCCCAGGAGAGGGTCGAATGCATTCTAGATGAAGTCCTGGAAGGCCAGAAAGAAGCACTTGAGGCAGATATCAGACGGACCCAGTTCCTGCGCAGCCTGTGCTTTGACCGAATGAGGATGCTGCGGGGGTTGTGGCCGGATGAGTCGGATCCCGCCTCACCCGAGGACTGGTTACGACAGATCGGGGTGCATGGCCTGTGAGTACCGGCCTGCTCGGGACGAGTGACGGGCAGCACCGATGATCTTTCGCTCGCGCGGTGGGATCGATTCAGCCCGGAAGAGGCCGTGTTCCGCAATCTCACAACGCAGCGCCTTCGCTCTCGTCCGTCGTTCACTCGGCCGGCTCAAATTGCCCATTCTGCGACCAGTTCAGGCCTCGCCGCATCAGAAATTCGCACTGATCCAGGTCATCCGCCCGGTCCTGCTCGACGTATTCCTCCAGCGTCCAGCACGCACTCAGCGTCCTGTCCAGAAAGGCGCACTTGGCGACCGCCTCTTCTGCCGCGCCCAGCGCAGCTCCGAATGCGGCCGTCATTGCGCCGAGAGCCGCGTCCCACCGGGCCGGGTCCAGCATATCCAGTTCATTGATAATAAACCTGCCTGCCTGCATACTCGCCGGGCCGATCTGCCCCTTGGGATCGATGGCCTTCCAGCCATCACTGCCGCTCTGCAGTATGTTGTCGTGGTGCAGATCGCCGTGCAGAAACCATTGTCGGTCTGAGTTCATCTCGTCCAGCAGGCCCTCGGCCGCGCGCACCACGGCGAGCATCCGCGGCTCAATCCTCCTCCTGTTCCTGAGCCGTCCGAAGGCCCGTCGCGCCAGCTCGGACACTGGGGGAAAATCGTCGTCATCATCTCCCGCCGGGCGGAGCAGGATGCGGGCCAGTCCCGCCGCCACCTCGATCCTGTCGACCTGCCGCCGAACGCCCCTCAGGCGCCGCCCGGGAACGATCTGCTCCAGCACCATTGCCCCCAGGTCCTCGTCGCAGTCCCAGCAGCGGCAGATGCCGCGCCCGCCGTACCGCCCGAGTGCCCGCATCTCGGTGAACAGCTCGGGATGAGGCACGCCCACCTTCAGGACGACCCGGCCGAAATCCGGAGACCTGGCGCGGCACACGAAGTTGATTGACATTTCCTCGCAGGGAGAGCAGTCGGAAAGACTCCACTTCTCGATGCAGGCTCTCAACAGGCGCGGCAGCCGCTTCAGCCACCTCTCTCCTTCCGCTCCGAAGATCCTCGCGACACTGTCCCGCAGCCCTCCGGGCACTTTCAATCGCATCACCTCCCGCGTCAATTCGGCACCGGGCGCCTGAAGGCGGCCGCACCCCGTCCCGGTGCGCCGGGGCTCCCGGCATGGTCCCACGGCCCACCCGGATGAAGATTCGCGGCCCCGGGCATCCACCCCGGGAAGGCCCGCACCCGATTCCGGCCATGACTGGCCGGGGCAGCTCCCGCACGGGGTCG
>JAWOBW010000188.1:0-2938 GCA_046484105.1 Bacillota bacterium | reverse complement strand
GTGACGGCGATCCTGACCGATGAGGGTCGTCGCGACCACCTGTCATCGGGACAGGAGGGGTGGGTCGCGCTGGGGCGGACCCCCTTCTACGCCGAGGCCGGGGGACAGGTGGCCGACCAGGGCACCCTGACCTCGGATGATCTCGAGGCCCGAGTGACGGACGCCTGGCCCCTGGGAGACGGCCGGATCCTGCACCGGGTCCGGGTGGAAGAGGGCGCCCTGGAAGAGGGGTTGGAGGTGGCCGCGGCGATCTGCCGGCAGCGGAGGGCGGACGTGGCCCGCAACCACACCGCCACCCACCTCCTGCACGCGGCGCTGAGAGAGGTCCTGGGCGAGCACGTGCGCCAGTCGGGTTCACTGGTGGCACCGGACCGCCTGCGCTTTGACTTCACCCATCACTCCGCCCTCACCAGTGACGAGCGACGACGGATAGAGGACCGGGTGAACCAGTGGATCCTGCAGTCGCATCCGGTGCGGGCGCACCACACCACCTACGAGCGCGCCCTGGAGGAGGGCGCCATCGCCCTGTTCGGAGAGCGCTACGGGGCCGGCGACGTGCGTGTGGTCACCGCCGGCGACGTCTCGAGGGAGCTGTGCGGGGGTACGCACGTGCCGTGCACTTCCGAGATCGGTTCATTTAAGCTCACCTCTGAGGGTAGCATAGGATCGGGACTGAGGCGGGTCGAGGCGGTCACGGGACGGGGTGCGGTCCACTGGATGCGCCAGCAGGAGGAGACCGCCGCCCGCCTGGCCGCCGAACTGGACAGCTCCCCGGATGAGCTCGTATCCCGGGCCAGTGAGCTGCGGGAGACGCTGCGGGAGCGGGAACGCCGGCTGAGACAGCTACAGGCCCGCCTGGCAGAGATGCAGGTGGGGATGGTGGCCGAACGGGCGCAGCGGGTGGGGAAGGTGGCCGTTGTCGCCTCGCGGGTGGACGCGCAGGATGCGGTCACCCTGCGCCAGATGGCGGACTCGCTGCGCGGCAAGCTGGGTGATTCGGCCCTGGTGCTGGCTTCCGTGGGCGAAGGGCGCGCCACCCTGATCGGGGCGGCCACCCCCGCCGCCGTCGAGGACGGAGTGAACATGGGTCAGGTGGTCTCTCGCCTGGGGCGGGAGCTGGGAGGAGGCGGCGGCGGCCGGCCCGAGATGGCACAGGCCGGCGGCGACCGGGTGGACAGGCTGGACGGCATCCTGGAACTGGCGATGCAGCTGTTGAGGGATGCTCTCGAAGGGAAGCGAGGAACATGACGCCTCAAGACGAAGAACGGACCCGGATATTCATCACTGAGGAGGAGGCGCAGAAGGACAAGGCCCGGCGCATTCTGGCCAGCGTCTACACCGCCCTGATGGAGCAGGGCTACGACGCGGTGGAACAGCTGGTCGGGTATCTGCTCTCGGGGGATCCCACGTACATCACCGAGAGTGGGGGGGCCCGGCAGGCGGTCCAGCGGGTGGAGAGAAACGAGCTGTTGCAGGAGCTGGTCCACTTCTACGTCAGAGGGAAGGAATAGGACTGCCGGGGGTGTGGAGGCACCGGGTTCACTGCGGGTCTGCCGCGGGGTGCGCATGCCATTGCCGGAGGCGTGCGGGGGCTCACCCCGACGCGTATTCCGTGTGACCACCTGCCTTCGCCTTCCGGCCGGCAGGGGCTCAATTGCCACCTTCACCAGTTGCCGGCCGGGGAGGGGACCAAAGCTTGAACCGGAGGCTCCGCCTGACCGCATCATCGCGGTCCCCTGATTTGTGTACTGCGGCCACGACAATGTCGGGTTTCAATCCCCGCTGTCACCTCGGGTTTCACCTGGGGACGCGCGGGTGCTGATTCGGTGAAACGCTGGCCGGTCGGGGGTATTCCCCGGCCGGCCTCGTGTTGGGGGAGGACCTCACTCGTCTGCCGCTGATGCTGCCGCGGCCGGTCCCGCAATGCCGGCCCTGGACAGGTAGTCCTGCAGTGCCAGACACCCCGGGGGAGCCTCGCGGTGCACCTCGCACATGACGTCCACCACGGCGCGGGCCGTGTCGAGAGAGGTCAGGCAGGGAATGTTCAGCTCGGCCGCGGCGCGCCGCATGCGAAAGCCGTCACGCTCCGGGATCTTGCCACGGGTCAGGCAGTTGATGACCACGTCTACCTGCCCGCTGCGGATCAGGTCAATCACGTGGGGTGATCCCTCGGATGCCTTGCGCACAGGTGTGACCTGACATCCGGCCGCGGACAGCGCCCCCGCCGTTCCCTCGGTGGCGAACAGTCGGTATCCCATCTCCGACAGGCGGACCAGCAGCGGGACGGCCTCCTCCTTGTCCCGATCAGCTATGGTGGCGAGGATATTCCCCGGGGGACGCGGGGAGAGATTGGCGGCCAGCAGTGCCTTCTGGAGGGCGCGGGGCAGGTCCCGGTCGATTCCCATGACCTCACCCGTCGACTTCATCTCCGGTCCCAATGTGGTATCCAGATCGGCCAGTTTGGCGAAGGAGAATACTGGCGCCTTGACGGCCACGTGGGGCATCTCGGGGAGGAGGCCGCCGTCGTAGCCCATGTCGGCCAGGCTGTGGCCCAGGGCCGCCCGCGTCGCCAGCTGCACCATGGGCACGCCGGTGACCTTGGACAGGAAGGGGACGGTGCGCGAGGAGCGCGGGTTGACCTCGATTACGTGCAGCTCCCCCTCGAAGAGGAGGTACTGGATGTTGAGGATCCCCCTGATGTTCAGGGAGGTGGCCAGGCGCTCGGTGTAGTCGAGGATCCTCTCCTTCGTCGCCCGGTCGATTGACGGGGCGGGATAGACGGCTATACTGTCGCCGGAGTGGATGCCCGATCGCTCCACGTGTTCCATGATGCCGGGAATGAACACCCTCTCGCCGTCGCAGATGGCGTCGACCTCCAGCTCCTTTCCGAGCAGGTACTTGTCGATCAGTACCGGGTGGTTAGGCGAAACACGAACGG
>JAWOBW010000153.1:0-8591 GCA_046484105.1 Bacillota bacterium | reverse complement strand
CGAGCGCAACAAGGCGGAAAGGCACATCCGCGGCGGGGAGGCGACCCGACGAAAATACGCACAGAAGCAAGCAGGAGTCTCGTCATGAGTGTCGAACTTATAAGCAAACCGATGTGAATACTCACTAGATGATCGAGAATACTCGATAAGGGCAAACCCATCGCAAGGTGGGGACGCAAAGCCGTGATTCCCCTGGGGGAATGTCTGGTTGCCGAAGGTATTCGCGTTTTTGTTGCTCTTCTTGCCCGAGCGGGAATTCTCGACCCACATCGGAATCTCAGTGTGGGAGGTGATGACAATGCTGCGGGGCATATATGCCTCGGCTTCGGGCATGGTGGCCGGGGCCAGCACCCAGAGAATCGTCTCGGACAACATCGCCAACGTGAACACTCCCGGTCACAGGGCGCGGCACGCGACCCTGTCTCCCTTCGGAACCCTCTTTCTTCAGCGAACAGAAGGCGCGGCGAGTGGGGGATCTCGCGTCGGTCACACCAATGCCGGGGCGCGGATTTCCGGTGTGCACACGTCGGACGAGATGGGACGGCTTCACCCCACCGGCCGGCCAAGTGACCTGGGCCTGGACGGCCCCGGCTTCTTCGTGCTGGAGGGCGACGGGGGAATCCTGCTCACCCGCAACGGCAGCTTCACCGTGGATGGCGACGGCCACCTGACGCTGTCGGGAGGACATCGGCTCAGGTCGGAGGCGGGTCTTCTGAGGGTGGGGGACGGACCCTTCGCGGTGGAGGGCGACGGCACGGTGCGCAGCGGGGACGAGGTGCTGGGACGGATCGTCGTGGCGAATCCCGATCCCGCCGCACTGCGGGAGGACCAGTCAGGCCACTTTCGCACAGACGGTCCCCTGGACGCCGCCGGCGATCCTGCGGACACGGCCGTCCTGCAGGGTTACCTGGAGCTGTCCAATGCGGACATGGTGGAGGAGATGACCCGGCTGATGGCCGTCCAGAGAGTCTACCAGGCCAATCACACGGCCTTCGCGGTGCAGGACCGGACGCTTGACGAGGCCCTGAGACTGCCGGAGGGCGTATAGGGGGGAGGTGAATGCAGATGTTTGGATCCATGTGGACTTCGGCCTCGGGTATGAGAGCCAGCTCCGCGCTGCTCGACACCACGGCCCACAACATGGCCAATGTTAACACCGGGGGCTTCCGCCGGCACGAGATGAGCTTCTCCCAACTGGCCCGCGTTCATCTGCACGAGATGAGCGCCCAGCCCATCTACCAACCGGTTCCGGTTCCGGGACCGGAGACGGCGGTGATTCCGCTGAGCAGGGGACAGGGGGTTGCCGCCAGTGCGGTCACGCTGGATGAGGGACAGGCTCCTCTCGTCGCCACCGGGCGCCCGATCGACCTGGCGATTGATGGAAGGGGATACCTGATCCTCGGTGACGACAGTGACCGGGTGCTCGGATACACCCGGGGGAGGTCCTTTCACTGTGATTCCGACGGCTATCTGGTCGACGCGGCCGGCCGGTTTTTGATGCAGGAGGACGGACTGAGGCTGCAGGTGCCGGTGGGGGCCGCCGGCGACCTGACCATTGCCCCCGACGGCACTGTCCAGGTCGCCGGGGCGGAGGAAGGGGAGACCGAGGACGTGGGACAGCTTCACCTGGTGTTGCCCGCGGAGGGCAGCGGCATCCGGCCCCTGGGCGACGGCCTGTACGGCATGGAGGACGGCACTGAACTGCCTGCCGGTGAGACGGGCACGATTCGCCAGGGATACCTGGAGACGTCGAACGTGGACCTGGGCCAGGAAATGCTGAATCTCATCCTGGCGCAGAGGTCCTTTCAACTCAACGGGAGGGTGCTGCAGACGGCCGACCAGATGCTCGACCTGGCCAGCATGATGCGCCGATGACCGATGCTGTCCCCTCGCGGGGCTGATTTCCCCGCGGGCGGGGGCGGTCTTGCTTTCGCTGTGCCCGGTTGGCGCGTGCGCGCCCGGGGCAGTTGCCGCCTGCCCGCAGTTCTGTCCCGCCCGGGCCCCTCCTTCCCGCGTCCTTCAGAGACTTCATCCCGGCAGAGGCATATCGCGCCGCAGCTGCGGCCGCTGGATTCCCCGAGATGTGGCAACGCTGGGATCTTCCCACAACAAACATGATGCGGCCCGATCACCGGGTGAAGAGCGCGCTGAAGACCGAGTGAAGCCAGGGCCACTGCGCCCCGTTGCCGCCGTCCAGGTCAAATGTCCCGGCCTCGGCGTCAAATCCCAGCTCCGGGTGGGGGCCCAGCAGCAGGACTGTGCCCGAGCCGTAGGTGAATGTGATTGCCGCGGGCCCGTCGTTGACCTGATAGCGAGCCAGCACCTCGAAGGACTGCTCGCCCCCGCCCGAGAACTGGGGACCGTCGAGATAATACACGTCCAGCACGGGGTTCGCCCCCCGGTTGGCCGGGTGATCGCCCGCGAGGACGAGGGGGGTGGGGTTGCCCCAGCTGGCCGGGGGACCTATGGGCCCGGCGGCCTCGCCGGCGAAGAGGTTGAGGGGATAGTCGGCCGGGTCGCCGCCCCGCCAGCGCATGGTGTCGGAGGCGTAGTACGCGCCGGCACAGATGCCGATGAAACCGCCGCCGGAGCTGACGAAATCCCGGATCCGGTCGTGACTCTGTACGTAGTAGCGGTACTGCTCACTGAAGCCGCCGGGAAACCAGAGCAGGTCATACTCCTCGAGCAGGTCGGCGGTCTCCGGGATGGACTCATCGATCTCACCCCAGCTGATGCCGTGGTGATCCAGGAAGTTCTGGATCGCCCTCACCCCCTCCTCGAAGGAGCCTCTTCCGGTGAATACTCCCACGCGGGGATTCTCCTCCGGATAGGTTACGGCGATGACCACGGGGTCCTCCTCGAGGAGCCCGTCTGCCAGTATCCAGCCGGTGTGCGGGTGCGCGGCAGCCGCGTCCGGGGAGAGGAGATCATCGGCCGGCCCTGGCGCGCCCGCCGGCCGCGATGCCTGCACCTCCTCCAACAGCTGGTGCGCCCTCGCGGCGGGACCGGGGGGGATCTGGTCCGGGCGGAAGCTGATGACCTGTCCGTCTGCTGTCCGGTAGTCCCCGGCGATGAGCCACGAGACCCGGTAATCGTCCCCGAGGGCGGCCAGGGCTGCGCCGGGCGATGCGACTGCCGCCGATGATTCCTCCTGTCGCAGGAAGAAGCTCCACTGCTGCCGCCCGGGGCGCAGCAGCCAGCGCTGGGCGTACAGGAGGGAAATGGGGCCCCTCAGTCCTTGCAGAAGAGGGTGATCGTCCGGGAGGAAGTGCTCGGATGCGGAAGCTGGCAGCGGCTCGCCCTCAGCGGGGTGTGCGATTCCCACCAGGCGTCTGCTCGGAGGGTGCCAAAAGAAGTCAGTCTGTTTCCCGGGCTCGGGGAGGCCGGAGAGCGCCGGAAGTGCGGAGGTGGCGCAGTACAGGGCAACAGCTGCAGCCAGTATGATCATTGCGCCGATCAGGTGCCGTCTGTCCGTCATCTCTCATCGCTCCCCGGAGCTCATTGTAGCACATATCCCTCCGTCGGTCGGTGGGTGTGCCAATGTGATCTTACCACGGCCCGTCGCGGGGAGATCCTGCATTCCCTGGGGTGACCCACCCGATGGTCGTCATCATAGCGCTCACCCGGGCATAGTCGACAGTCGGGGGCCTGGTCGCCGGTCAGAGGGGCCAGAGACGGGGGATGATCAGCAGGGAGGAGACCAGGATCATCAGGCAGAGGGGGAGGCCGACTTTCAGGTAATCGGTGAAGCGGTATGCCCCGGCGCTGAACACCAGGACGTTGGACTGATGACCGAAGGGAGTGAGGAAGGGCGAATTGACGCCCACGGTGGCCATTATCAGGAAGGGACGGGGGTCGATACCCATGGCCGTCGCCAGGCCCAGCACCAGCGGCCCCACCAGCAGAATTGCCGCCGGAGGAGTCACCAGTGATGCGAGGCCGCAGGAGACGGTGTAGAGGGCTGTCATGACCAGCAGCGGGCTTTCCCCGGCCAGCTCCAGCACGCCCGAGACGGCCGCTGCCGTCAGCCCGCTGGACTGCACCGCCCTGGCCACGCCGGCCATGGTGCCGAGGAGCACTATGACTGACCAGGGAATGGCGCGGTAGGCCTGCCCCAATCGCAGACACCCGAAGGTGACCATGAGGACGGCGGTTCCCATGGCTGCCACGTCGATGGGCAGAATTCCCGCTGCCACCACTGCTATCATGGCGACGAACAACAGTATGGTCCGCAGCGCCTGTTTGTGGCCGGCGGCCAGAGGTTCCTGTTCGAGCAGCACCAGGTTCAGTTCTTCGGCTGCCTTCTCCACCATGTCCGCTTCACACAGCGCCAGCAGCACGTCGCCTCCTCTCAGCCGGACGTCGGCGATTCGCTCAGTGATGTTCTGCGTGTGATGGGCCAGTGCCAGCACCTGCAGGTGGTAGCGGGTGCGGACCGCCATCTCGCGGAGAGTTCGGCCCACCAGGGGGGAACGGGCGGTCACCACCAGATCGGTGAGCTGGGCCAGCCCGCCCGGGATGACGTGCTTGAGGGTGCTCGGTTCCGCCAGCTGCAGGCCGGATATCTGCTGCAGGCGAACCAGATTGTCCCTGGGCACCTCGATCTGCAGGATGTCGCCGGGCAGGAGCATGTGATTGCCCCCGGGGTTCGTCAGGTGCTGTCCTCCCCGGATGATGCCCAGGACCGTGGCGTCGAAGTCGCGCCTCAGATTGGTGTTGCGGATCAGGCGGTCGGCTACCGCCGCACCGTAGGGAACTACAGCTTCCACCAGGAAGCTGGTGATATTGAACTGTTGGGGAAGGGTGTCACCTGGCGGCTTCCCGGGAAGCATACGGTGAGCTACCAGGCCGAAGTAAGCCACCGATGCGATCAGCACAGGGATGGCCAGGGGCGTGAGCTCGAAGAAGGTCAGGGGCCGGTGTCCCCACTGCTCCAGCATGGAGGAGGCCAGGAGATTGGGGGGAGTGCCTATCAGGGAGGTGAGGCCGCCAATCAACGAGCCGAAGGCCAGCGGAATGAGAACCTTGGAGGGAGGCCATCGCCTCCGCCTGCACACCCCCATGACCACCGGAAGAAGCAGGGTTATGGCGGCGATGTTGTTCATGAAGGCCGACAGCAGGGCGACGGTCAGCCCGCCCAGTGCCGCCAGCTGGGGGATGCTGTGTGCCCTTCCGCTCAGCCAGACTGACAGGGGGTGCACTGCCCCGCTGCGCTGAAAGGCCTCGCTTATCACGATGAGTGAGGCGACAGTTATCACCGCCGGATTGGAGAAACCGGAGAAGACCTCGCCGGCCGGGATGAGGCCGAGGGTGGCCAATCCGAATAGGGCCAGCAGGGCGACCACGTCATAGCGCAGCCACTCGGTTATGAAGCAGATGAGTGTGGCGAGCAGAAAGCCCGCGACCACTATCATCTGTGCCATTTCATTCACATCGGTCTACCTCTCCTTCTCCGAGGACAGTCTCCGGTGGATGCAGTGCGGGGTTGCTGCCTGCGCGTGTCACCTGGATGGCAGAATCAGTGTGGACGGGACGGCCTCGGGTGCCTTTGTGTTGACCAATTGGTCCACACCGATATTCAGAGTTCTACATTGCTTCCCGCGATCCTCCCCGGGCGCAGAGGATGGCGGGAGATGGCACCGGCGGAAAGTGCTCTTGCCCGGCCGCGTCTTCCGGGAGGTGCGAACATCGTCCCCCTGGTGCCGGCGCCCAGGTAGGAAAAAGCACCTCTAGGGAAGAATTAGCTCTCGGAGGTGTTGCCATGTCGGATGCAGTCATGTATTCAGAGGAGATAAAGAGACACATACCACACCGGCACCCCTTTCTGTTCGTCGATGTGGTCACTGATCTGAAACCGGGCGAGAGGGCAGAGGGTTTCAAGCTGGTGACACACAATGAGTGGTTCTTCCCCGGGCACTTCCCCGACCGGCCGATTCTGCCCGGGGTCCTGTCGGTCGAGGCCCTCGCCCAGTTGGCGGGCATCTGCTTCTCTGGGGGAGAGGGGGGGCTGGGGGTGCTGACCGGGCTGGACGGGTTGAAATTCCGCCGCCAGGTCAGACCCGGAGAGAGACTGGACCTGCAGGTCGAACTGGATCGCCGACGGGGGCCGTTTGTGCGGGTCAGGGCCCGGGCATCGGTGGACGGGGAGACCGCGGTGGAGGGTGTGATCTCCTTCTCCCTGGTGACAGAGGATGGCTGAAGCGGGCAGTTTCACCGTGGAGGGACCGGTGCTTCTGCCCGGGGGCGCCGTGCGGGCAGCGGCGGTGACCGCAGCCGGGGAGAGGATTCTCTCCGTCGACGGTCCGGGATACATTCGCGGCCCTCGGGTTCAGCGACTGCCGCCGGGGCACGTGCTCATTCCCGGACTGATCGACCTGCACATGCACGGCGGAGAGGGAACCGACGCCGCGACCGCCTCTGCGGATGTGTGGGTGCGTCTATCGCGCTATGCCGCGTCGCGGGGGGCGACTACCGCGGTCCCGGCGCTGGTGAGTTCCTCCGAGGAGAGAACCCTGGAGTTTCTGCAGGGGGCCGGGCGCATGGGGGATGATGCCCCGGGGGCGCGGATTGCCGGTGTGCACCTGGAAGGTCCCTTCCTCTGTGTCGAGAGACGGGGTGCCCACAGTCCCGAGGCCATAAGGCCCCCCGATCCGGCGGAGGTCCGACGGTGGATTGAGGTCGCGGGTAGTCATCTGTCGATGGTCACCCTGGCCCCGGAGCAGCCCGGCGCGGATGAGGTGATCGAGATGCTCTCTGCGGAGGGCATCACCGTGGCCGCCGGGCACACGGGGGCCACATTCCCCGAGATGATGCGGGCATTTGACCTCGGTGTCAGCCACGTGGTGCATCTGTTCAACGGCATGACTCCCATCCATCACCGGTCTCCGGGTCCCGCCGCGGCTGCCCTCCTGCGATCGGGGATCACCTGCGAGCTGATACCTGACGGCGTTCACGTGGACGTGAGGATGATAGAGCTGGTGACGCGCTGCAAGCTGGCGGAAGAGATCTGCCTGGTCACCGATTCCACTGCCGCCGCCGGCCTGCGAGATGGATCATACACCCTGGGTCCGCTGCGGGTGAATGTCCGCGGAGGGATCGCCCGGTGCCCGGACGGCACCCTGGCCGGGAGTACTCTCACTCCGGCTGGGGTCCTGCGCGCCGCCGGCCGGGACCTGGGATGGTCTCTGGCCAGGGCGATCCTCGCCCTCAGCACGGTGCCGGCCCGGGTCCTGGGACTGCCTGCGGGGGAGATACGCCCGGGGAAGCGGGCCGACCTGGCCGTGATAGATGCGGAGTGGAACCCCGTTGCCACCGTGGTCGGAGGGCGGTTGGTATACGGGAGCCTGGAGGGGGGACGGAGTTGTGACGAACACCGTGAGGATCAGGCCGGCGGGGATGAGGGACGTCGATGACCTGTACAGGATTCGGATAGCGCCGGGAGCTGCGGCCGAGACGCTGGCCGTTCCGAGTATATCGCCCGAGGAGTTCAGGGCCGGTCACGGGCGAGCCCTGGAGAACCACGACAACCATATGCTGGTGGCGGAGCTGGGGGGAGAGGTGGTCGGCTGCGTGAATCTGACCGTGAACCGGGGGAGGAGGGCGCACTCGGCAACGCTGGGCATTGCCGTGCGCGATGATCACTGGGGCAGGGGGATAGGAAAACAGCTGCTGTCGGCCGCCCTCGACCTGGCCGATCTGTGGCTGGCGCTTCACCGGGTGGAGCTGGAGGTGTACGCGGATAACGCCCGTGCGATAGCGCTCTATTTCGGGCTTGGCTTCACCGCCGAGGGGATCAAGCGGAGCGCTGCGGTGCGGGACGGGCGCTACGTGGACATACTGGTGATGGGCCGGCTCAGGCAGGATGAGGGGGCCTCTGGCTGAGGGAGGCCCGCGGCGCGGGATGGCACCGGTTGCCGCCGGGCGGGGTGCACCGGGAGGCGGCAGCGATGCAGGGGGGTCGCTCAGACTGTCTCGGCTCCGGGATGAGACCCCGATCACTCCCTCCGGCGCACCTGCCCGCTCTTTCCCGGCGCGGCAGTTGCGGGATGGTTCCGTTGATGTCTCATGGGGCTGACGGTATAATTGGTAAAAGCCGGTTCTCCATCTTCGCCTGCGAAGATGACCACACATCGGGAGGAGCATCATTGTATGAAGAGGGCAAACCGTAGTTTCACCTCCGAATCAGTCACTGAGGGACACCCGGACAAGGTTTCCGACCAGATATCCGATGCCATCCTCGATGCCCTCATGCGGCGCGATCCCATGGCCCGCGTTGCCTGCGAGACCCTGGTCACTACGGGGCTGGTCCTGGTGGCAGGCGAGATGTCCACCGACTGTTACGTCGACATTCCCGGGGTGGTGCGCACGACGGTGAAGAACATAGGGTACACCAGGGCCAAGTACGGTTTCGACGGCGAGACCTGTGCCGTGCTGACCGCCATTGACGAGCAGTCCCCGGACATCGCCCAGGGTGTGGTCGGCCGCGCCGTCGACGAGGACGACGAGGAGTATCTCGACAGCCTGGGAGCGGGAGACCAGGGGATAGTCTTCGGCTACGCGTGCAGGGAGACTCCAGAGCTGATGCCCTTTGC
>JAWOBW010000106.1:0-3545 GCA_046484105.1 Bacillota bacterium | reverse complement strand
GCTGGAGGCGGCGGTCATGGACAACATTTATACGATGGGCGCGCAGCAGCTGGACGCTAAGCACATACGTTCCCTGCCGCAGAGTCTGGAGGAGGCCCTGGATGAGCTGGAGAACAGTGACCTCATCGCCGGGACCCTGACGGCGCATCTGGTGAGCAGATTCATTGAGGCAAAGCGGATTGAATGGGATGAGTACCGCAGCCAGGTCCATCAGTGGGAGGTTGACCGATACCTCGGGGCCTACTGATCAGGACAGCTGCCGGAAGAGTCCGACCACCTTGCCCAGAACCTGAACATCAGTGGTTCTGATGGGCGCCATGGTGGGATGTTCGGGCTGAAGACGGATGTGATCCTTCTCGCGGAAGAATCGCTTCACGGTGGCCTCTTCACCTTCCATCAGTGCCACCACGATGTCGCCGTTGTCGGCATTGGGCTGCCGGCGGACTATCACCAGGTCGCCGTCGAGAATGCCGGCCTGCACCATGCTAGTCCCCTCCACGCGCAGGAGGAAGGTCTTGTTCCCGGCTGAGTGGACCAGGCGGCGGGGGAGAGGGACCATTTCTTCGACGTTCTCGACGGCGAGAACGGGAATGCCGGCAGTGACTCTTCCGACCAGCGGCACCATGACCGTGTCGGTCCCTTCCTGCCGATGAGTGTACTCGCGAAGATGCAAATCTGAGAGGATCTCAATGGCCCGCCCCTTGGAGGGATCCCTGCGAATGTATCCCTTCTCCTCGAGACCGGCCAGGTGGCTGTGAACGGTGGAGGGAGATCGCAATCCCACGGCCCGACAGATCTCCCGCACCGTGGGAGGATAGCCCTTTTCCGCCACCGTGCTCGATATCAGGTCGAGAATCTGGCGCTGTCTGTCAGTCAGTTCATCCATCGAATTGCTCCCTTCGGCCTCCCGGTTTCAACCAGTATATCACAGCCGGCCCACCCCGACAAACAGCTGTTCGGTCCTCAGGGGTGAACTGGAACGAAGAGAGTCTGTCCCGGGTGTATGAGGAAACTCGCCAGATCGTTGATCTCGGCTATGTTGTGCACTGTTCGCCTGATATCCGTCCCGCTGGGTCCGTATTCCCGCGCAATGTCCCAGACGGTGTCGCCGGGACGGACGGTTACCTCGGTGTATAGGGGCTCATCAGCATCCGTCGTCCTGGCGCGGGAGGAGGTCAAGCTGGGCACCATCAGGAGGAGGATCATCATCGCAAGCACCGGCACTGAAAGAGACCTGACCATGACTGCACTCCCTTCGAACATATGTTTGATGCTAACTACAGGATACACGAACATATGTTCCGGGTCAAGGGACTCGTCACGGATTCACCTGTGGGATCGGAACCACTCAATTGTGCGCTTTCGTTCAGCCGGGTCTCGGTGAGATGGGGCAGAGACTACCAGTGGGTGTGGGCAGGCCAGCTTCCAGGTCATGATGGTCTGTCATCCCTGGGCGGAACACCGACAGAGTGTTTCACGGAGAGGGCCAGCGAGGAACGTGCGGTGGCTCGGTGCCAGCGCACGTTCCCGCTGCCCGGGCAATCAGACTATCTCAGGGCTTTCCCCGTTTCGAACGGGTGTGTCTAACCAGAAGCTGTTGCATCGGGTTGAGGTAGTCCCAGCTGGGGAGACCGAGGTCGGATTGAAGAGGTCTCCTGGTTCGTCCGAAAGGACGTTCCACCAGGTCCGGATCCATGGCAGAGTCGTCAATAAGCTCGGTCGCGGCTGGACTGGATGGCTGTTCGTAATACTCGTCGTATGGCTCGTATTCGCCCAGTGTTTTTCTGTGTCGCGGACGCCGCATGGTCTCACCTCCGCGTTCAAGGAACTCGTGTCAGGTGTATTGTGCCCGCTCCCAGTAGAGCGGTATGCCATGAACGGTGCACATGTTGTGGAACGTATGGTCAGAATGACCACATAAGGAGATTTTTCCTCATAATGCTGATAGTGGTCGGCAAGGACTCTCGAGGGCCTCTGTTGAAGTAGACGTGGTGCGAAAAACAGATGTCGAAAGGGGATCCATGTCTGAGTACCTGTCGAGGGCGAACCGAAGGACGGACCGATGGCACATACGGATGGTGTGGATGCTCATAGTTGCGTGGGTGTGCATCTCCTTCGCATTGGCGTTCGTGGGCGTGCTCTGGTGGACCACGCGTCCCAATTCGGAGGTTATCGCATTGGAGACAACACCCCTTCGGCTCGTGCATCGCGGCGAGGTGGTTGATGACCTGGAACCTGTCTTTTCATCAGAGGGCGGCCTGTTCATCCCGGCGACCTTCCTGCTCGAACACCTGGAGGTTCCGGTTCACATTGAGGAGGAGGAAGAGATCACCTACCTGGTGTGGAACGCACCGGGCTATTTCCTGGAGGTGCAGGTGGGAGAGCCCAGAGCCTGGATCAACGAGGAGCCGGCCGAGCTGCTCGCACCTACGCTCCTGCTGGAGGGGGAAATCTACGTTGCCGCCGATTTCGTGACGCGCATGACGGAAACCCGCTTCGCCCACCATGCAGATACCGGCCGCGTCACCGTGGACGCGCCGGGTGAGACTCACGTTGAGGCGGACCTGCGAAGACCCAGCCCTCCCCGCGGAACTCCGGCCGGTGCGCTGGCCGAGCTCTGGGGCCGGATTTTCGGTGGGGACCGGAGTGAGGATGAGCACATTGACGTTCGCTTGCGTCCGACCCGGCAATCTCCGATAGTGATGCAGCTTCCCCCCGGTCAGGTGGTGCGCATCGCCGGGGCAGAGGACGGGTGGACCAGGGTGCAGGACAGGGGAGTCATCGGATACGTCCAATCCACCTCCATCGGCCGTCAGAACGTGGCCGGATTGCCGCAGTCGGCCCCGGAGAAGGACCTGCCGGAGATGTCTCGGTGGAGTCAGCGGCAGCCGGGCACACCGCTGTCGGGCGAGAGAGTGAGCCTGGTGTGGGAACAGGTCGACTACCTGACTCCTGACCCGGACAGCATCGGCACACTGCCGGGGGTGAATGTGGTTTCTCCGACGTGGTTTCAGCTGGCGGACGGGCAGGGGCGCCTGCGAAACCTGGCGGACTACAGATATGTGCAGTGGGCCCACGAGCAGGACATCCGCGTTTGGGCCCTGGTCAGCAACTCGTTCGATCCCGATCTGACCTCAGAGGTGCTCAACAGCAGGTCGGCCCGCAGGGCGCTGATCAGGAACGTGCTGACATATGCCGACCTTTACGATCTGGACGGGCTGAACATAGACTTTGAGAACGTCTACTACGAGGATCGCGACATCCTCACCCAGTTCGTCAGGGAACTGACTGCGCTGGCGCACCGCGAGGGATTGACCGTGTCAATCGACGTCACCATGATGTCTTCCAGCCCCACCTGGTCCATGTGCTGCGATCGCCGCGCCCTGGCCGAGGTGGTCGACTGCGTCATGCTGATGGCATACGACGAACACTACGCCGCCTCACCGGTGGCGGGATCAGTCTCATCGCTGCCGTGGGTTGAGTCCGGGCTCCGCCGCGTAGTGGGTGAGGTTCCCGCCGAGAAGCTGGTGCTCGGGATTCCCTTC
>JAWOBW010000055.1:0-2615 GCA_046484105.1 Bacillota bacterium | reverse complement strand
CTCATAGTATCTGACTTCGAGCTGGTGGAATCGCGCCAGCTGGCCGTCGGCTGCGAATTGCTCGGGGTCGAACCGGGGGCGGCCCTGGATGCTGCCGGCGGAATTCTCCGGGGGACATCTCCCGACCGCCTCGGATACAGCGTCAATCTCACCCACAGGGAGTTTACCCAGCTGCAATCAATGGTGGTGCAGCGGGGCCTGTGTCGCCAGCTGGTGGTGATGAACAGGTTCGACCTCCAGCTGAGAGGCGTCAAGGATGAGCAGTTCCTGGATCAGATCATCCATTGCTGCCGCATCACGGAAGCAGCCTTCGAGAGGGTACTGCAGGTGATTGAACCGGGGATTACGGAGCTGGACCTGGCGGCTGAGATTGAATGGGCCCTGCGCAAGGGAGGGGCGGGGCAGTATGCCTTTCCCACCGTGGTGGCGTCGGGTCCCCGCTCGGCCGGACCTCACGCCATGCCGACGGAACGCACACTGAGGGAGGGTGACCTGGTGGTGCTGGACTTCGGCGTACGGGTGGGAGCGGGCACGTCCGATTTTGCCCGGACCCTGGTGCTCGGTGAGGCCGACGGAGAGCAGAGGCAGATCTACGAGAGCGTTTTTCAGGCGCAGGAGGCCGCCCTCAATGCCATTGAGCCCGGCAGATCGGGAGCGGAGATTCACGCTGCCGCAGAGAGACACCTGGCCGCCGTCGGGTACAGCTGCTACCTATCTCACGGCTTGGGTCACTCTCTCGCCGGGGGGCCAGACCTGGTGCCGGATGAGAGTGAGCTGCTGGTGCCGGGCAATGTTGTGGCGGTTGAGCCGGGAGTCTACATACCGGGCTGGGGAGGGGTGCGGCTGGAGGACGTCGTGCTGGTGACGGAGGCGGGTCACCGTGCCCTCACCCGGTGCAGCCCCCGGTTGATTGAGGTCTGAGGCCCGCGGACGTGCAGCCGCGGGCCCCGCTCGTCAGGGCAGAGTGGAGAAGCGGTGATTGCCGATCTGAACGGTGAAGCACAGCGTCTCGTGGAACTTGCGACCTGCGGCGCTGGCTATGGACGGGTTGTAGAAGTACAGTGCCCGCATGGTGGGGTCCTCGCCCCTGAGGGCCCTGTCCGCTGCCTCATACGCTGCATCGACGATATGATGGTCTATGGTACCCTCCTTCACCACGGAGAACCTTCCGGGCTGTGTGATCACATCGTACATGTTGTCGGGGAAATTGGGGTGGAATATGCTGTTGATCACGACGGCGGCCACACCCAGCTTACCCTCGAGTCCCTCGCCCCAGGCCTCGGCGCTTATCAGTCGCAGAAACAGATCCATCTCCTCGGGTGTCGGTTCATATATGTAGGTGGATGGCTGGTCCTTCACGTCCTGATTGTGCTGCTGAACGGCATCGGAGTTCACGGCAACCTGCTCCAGCCGGATCACCTGGTTTTCGCTGTCCCAGTCCAGCGTCCAGTCGAATATCTCCGCCATGAGACGGATGGGGACGAAGAGCTGCCCGTCCTGAACGTGGCACGGGGGAATTGGCTGCTGGACGTCAACGCCGGTGATCTCGGATCGCGTCGTGATCAGTACGAAGCGGACAGTCGGCGAGACGTAGCGGCAGAGACCGGTAGTCGGGTCAAAATACGCCTCTCCCCCGGCCAGGGCGGCCAGATCCTCGATGGGCGCCAGGGCGCGCCCCTCGAGGATGCGCAGGGGATGAGAAGTCTCAAAGGGTTCGCCGTTGACAGATATGGTTGGGGGTTCGGCCGCGACGGCGCCGCCTACGCCGGCGAACTGGCCGACGAGCAGGATAACGGCGATTGCCACCGGCAACCGGAAATTGCGAAGAGATAATCGGGAAGGTTGACTGCTGCAGGATGTATCATCACTCTGCATCACACTCACTCACCCTCTCGACAGTAGCTTAGTCTACCTTTCCGTGACGTTGCTACAATTATAACGGAAAAGTTCCGTACATCAATTTACATGTTGGTTACGAGAGGTTTATGCTGGTAGCACTGATGTCAGTGTTGAGGCACTCGAATGGAGGTATGGAAGTGAAGTATACAGGTTGCGTAGTGGTTTGTGTTGACGGCTCGGAATCATCCTGGAAGGCCGTCGAATTCGCCCGGGCTTTCTGCAGCAGCTTCAGCTCCGAGCGCTTGATTGCCGTGCATGTGATTCCGACCGCGGCCGTTCTCGGCGGCTTCATGATCGACGAGGATGCGGATATGATGGGTGCGCGGTTCCTGGAAGCCCTCGAGGAGCAGGGGAAGGAACTGGTGTCGCGTCTTGAGGAGCAACTGCCGGTGGCCGGGGTGCAGATAGAAGTGCAGGTTCGTCGCGGCAATCCGGCATCAGAGATCGTGAACCTGGCCAGGGAGCAGGATGCAGATCTGATCGTCCTGGGCAATCGAGGTCTCACCGGGATAGCCTCCGTCCTGCTGGGAAGTGTGGGAGAGAAAGTGGTGAGAAGCGCGCCCTGTTCGGTGATGATTCACCGGGCGTGATCAGACGGAGGTCGCGCCGGGCCTCCCACTCCCGTGCGTCGGGGGAGGCCGGGGCGAAGGCGGAGGGCACCGTCGGCCTTCCACTCCCGTGCGTCGGGGGAGGCCGGGGCGAAGGCGGAGGGCACC
>JAWOBW010000020.1:0-5220 GCA_046484105.1 Bacillota bacterium | reverse complement strand
CGACGGTAGCTACATCCTCGGGGCGCTTGAGCTCACTGGTAATGTAAAATTCTCCGGGCCTGAAATGATTGTATTCATAATCATCATTGCTGAACGGCCCGAGATACTCCCTCTTTCCTGTTCCTGAGTGGAGGGATTTTTATGACCAGGGCGCCCAGCCGGAAGAGGTCGTGGTTTTTCAGCTCTGCAGCCATGTTACGGATCCATATGTTTCGTTCTGCCCTCCGCCGGCAGAATGTAGATTGCACCCTCTGGCTCGGTTTTATTCCTTCCGCTGTTCGCAGGTGGCCATCTGTGAAATGACGGTGATGATATCTGACCGAATATCTTTTTTTATTTGGACTGCCAGCTGTCGCCCTCTTCGAGTATCGAGCCGGGGCCGTCTCCCTGAAGCCAGGCTATCGCTGCGGTATCTCCGCTCAGATAAGCATCCCAGAACGCAGTGCTGAGGGCTAGAATGGCCCTGTGATGATTCGGGTTCCGCTCCTCTGTGTCCCCGGGCAGCGAACGCTCGGTGAAGGCGGAATGTTCAGCCCTGTACAGCACCAGTTCGAACTTGTCGCCTGCCGGCAGCGCCGGGTAGACCGCGAGACGGTCCTCAAGGCTCGCATTGCCTATGAAGCTCTCATCTTCCGTTCCGGTCATCAGAATCCATGGGATATCCACCTGCCCGAAGGCTGTGCCCGGATCCGCCATGCGAGGGAGGCTGGGACTCATTATGACCGCTGCATCGATGCGCTCATCGGTAAAGATAGTGCCGCCTGCCGCCCTCTGTCCGCTGAGGGCCTGTGTGGTGACGGCACCGAAGGAGTGGCCCGACATACCCGCAGAGCCCGGATCCATCCTCCCTTCGAGGAGATGGCCCTCTTCACCGTTCCACTGCTCGAAACGGTCCAGGACCGCCACCACATCCCCAACCCGCTGAAGGAAGCTCTCGAAGCTGGCCGCCTCAATGAGGGCGTCCATCCTCTGAGAGACAGGCAAATCCGCCCAGACCGACGTATCGCTGCCAGGATGCTGAAGGAATACCGACACATAACCGCGGGAGGCCCAGTGCCCGCCCAGGTACCCGCATGTCTCTCTCGAACCGCCGAGACCGTGGCTGAAGAGCACTACGGGACAGTTCATTCCTTCGGGCGGAAGGTATATCCTGATGGGAATGTCCCGCTGCCTGCGTTCGTCGTTTATAGTCAGGTCTACGGTCTCCGGCGCTTCTTCGAACAGAGACGCCAGAGGGTCGTACTCCGTCTCTCCCTCCATTGAACTGAAAGGGACCAGGGTCATGATGAGAACAAGGAGCATATCGGCCTCCCACTTCGTATACTGAACGGAACAATCAGAACCAGGCCAGGCACTACCGGCATGATGGACTTCAGTCTAGAGTCCCGTAGCGACCCCTATCTGAGCCCTAACCCGCACGGGTATCGGATCCGTGGTGACCTCCGGGATGAACTGGACGGCACCCGGCTCGAAGATCAGGAGGATAGAGGAGCCGCCGTACCCGAAGTGCCCTAACTCATCTCCCTTCTCCACGTACTCGCCCACCTGCCGCTCATTGATGCAGGAGCCCACGCCCCAGAATCCCACGGGGATCATGGCCACCATGCCGAAATCCTCGGTCTCGATCAGGTAGCAGAGTCGCTTGTGACGGGCCAGGTCCCGGTACCAGTCCACATGCTCGAAGTCGTAGTTGTAGGATCCCGCGTATTCCCCTATCTCCACCAGGGTTCCGGAGACCGGTGCATGATAATGGTGGTAGTCGGTGAACCAGAGCAGTATGTCCACGATGTCCCCGCCGATGAACCTTTCCGCATAGGGGCTGTCGTTCAGGGCCTGCCGGATGTTCAGGACATCCCGCTTAACCTCGAAATCCGTATCGATGTCGTCCGCCAGGATACGGAACATTGTCCCGTCCGCAGGGGAGACGATCACCGACGGATCCCCCTCCCCGTCCAGGGGGCGGGCTCCCGGGCGAAGGTCCCGCAGGAAGTAGTCCGAGAAGCAGGAGAAGCGGCCCTCCGGCACCAGGTAGTCCTCGATGTGGATGGCGGTGTCAGCCAGCCAGACCGGCACCGCGACCGCGGAGGCCGGAGACGAGAGGTACTGCCCCCTGGCGTCCAGGAAGCTGATGAACCAGCTGGTGAAGTCGTTGTTGGCGAAGAGCAGGGTTCCCCCTTCCGAGTTGGCCAGGTGGTCGAACGGCTCGATGTACAGCGCCGGGTTAACGGGTGCCGGGTTGTACACCAGCCACTCCTCGAAGAACCCCACGAAGTCCTCAGCTGTGTAACCGTACCAGTACGATGTGTCCGGCTGCATCCCCAGCGCCTGCTCCAAAGTCGCGGCCAGCTCGGTTGTGGTCGCGATCAGCCTGTCCAGCTCGGCCGGGACCTGGTCCCAGGGAACATCCTCGGCCAGCGCCACCGGTAGAAGCATCGTAAGCAGCAGCGCCGCACCCGTCCAAAAGAGTCTTCTCATGATATCTCCTTCTCGAATGACTGAAGAACGATCAAGTTAAGAACAGTTATCTGACAAGCCGCAATGTATCCTTCCACTCAACAGGACGGGTTCTTCACCGACTTAATCGTGTGTATTGAGCGGCTCCACACCCATGGGTCAGGGCCTCTTCCCGTATCGAGAGCTGGAGTTCGGCCTTCCGACCGGCACCCGGACGGACACGGGACCTTCGGTTCACATGAATTGCCAAGTCTCCGGGACGCCGCAGTGCTGCGAAGGGCCATCCCTCTGATAGCCGGGAGTTTATGGCTTCACTCCATGCCGCCCATCCGACCCAGTTCCTCGCCCATGAGGATGTGCTCGTAACCGGTGCTGTCCTGCAGCGGCGCGGTGAGTTCGAAGCCGGCCCCGTTCTGGAAGAGCATGATGAAGTCGGAGCCTCCGAACAGGAAGTAGCCCAGCATGTCGCCCTTCCCTGCGGCGTGCCCGACGACGACCTCGTCCTCGAAGTTCACGGACGAGACCATGGCCATGCCCATGGGGATCAGGGCCACCAGCCCGTACTCCCCGGTATCCATGATCACATAGCCCAGGGTCTGGGAGAACTGCCATCCGGTGGAATCGAGCGGGACGTAAGTTCCCGTCTCCTCATCCCACGACACCTCCAGGGCCACGTTCCTGGACAGGCTCCCCTTCTCCAGGATATCCCCGCCCACGGCGAAGTGGAAGCGGTGGTAGTCGTTGACATTGAGGAAGACATGGGTCAGCACACCGCCGGCGAAGGCGTCACGGTATTCGCTGTCGGACCGGAGCAGGTCGTGGATGGTGTAGATGGTCTGCAGCTTGACCTCCAGCCCGCCCTCGACATCGATCTCGGACTCGTTGCTGATGTCCCAGGCCCCCTGGGGAACGCAGTCGGCTGGCGACACCACGACGGAGGGGTCATCCGGCGACGCGATGGGACGCATGTCCGGCGACGCCAGGTGCCTGGAGAAGAACTGGTTGAAAGTTGTCCAGTTGGAAGGGTCCTCGTACCAGGCCTCCTGAAGACCGAAGTCCGAGTCGGCCAGTATCTCCCTGTACACCTCCCCGCTCCAGGAATCCTCCGTGTCCATGTACTGGCCCTGGACGACGGCGAAATCACGCATCCAGGAGGCGAAGGGTTCATGGTACTGCAGCGAGTTCGAGAAGAGTCCCTCGCCCTCCAGCTCTGGCAGTGGCTGGCCGACAAGGAAGTAGAAGTAGCATATCCCCTGGAGCATCCGCTCGCGCATCGAGAGGCCCGGCGGGCATTCGATCATGTCCTGGGGCAGGCTCCGGGAGGTCCTGTCGATGAACGCATAGTAATTCTCCAGGCTCTGGACCGGGTTCGTCGCCGGATCGGGATTTATCTCCTTCGCATTGGCGATGGAGGCCTCCAATAGCTCGCCGATCTCCGGATTCTCCCCGATCAGCTCGATCAGCTCCATCGTGATCGGCTCGTGCGCGAGCCCCTCCTCCTGCTGAAGAGAAGTACTTCCGACCCCCTCTTCCCGGGATCCGCAGCCGCAAAGTACGGTCATGCCCATGGCCGCGACAGCCATCAGGACAGTGTAAAACAACCGGGTTCTCTTCATCGTCCCATCCTCCAGTTTGAGACCTCTTTATCCGTGAGTGACCGGAAGGACACGGGACTCGACCCTCCGCCGGGCTTCCCTGGAATGCTTCCGAATGCGTGTCCTGTCCGGTCCTGCGCCGGAACAGAACATGTTCGCACAGGTCCATCCGGTCAATGAACCGGCCGGCGGTCCGCCGCGCTGGAACTGCGTCCACTCCTCTGTATCATCATTCAAGCAGCATAAGGAAGCTCAAGATACCTGTTTGTGGCTTGCTATTCCATGGATTCACATCTGGTTTTCAGGAGCGGCCGTCTGTGATGTGACGGTGATGATAATTGACCGAATTTCTTTTTCTGAGACCCGTGCAACGGTACACGATCGCGTATCGGGCCCTGGTAATCATCCAATACCCTGTTGCGCAGGATATCAGCGATCATGCAAAAGGCCCCCCTTGCCGCGATGTACGTCCCTTCTCGAACCTGGCGCAGCTATCTGCTGAACCTCATCATGGTCTTGCGGAACATCACTAATCAATAACACCCCCGGGAGTTCGCCCGGTCATTGCTCTTGGTGCAACAAGAGCTGATGTCCCAGGTACTCCTTATAGAGCCAGACAGGAATTGGTATGTCAAACGAATAACGGCCGGAAAAGGTGAGCACTGCAGTTGATATTCGAAGCCGCCTTAAAGTGAAAACTCCCGTCTCATAGACATTCCTCACCGTATTATTCATCCAGATTCGTCGATCTCAGTTCCTGGTTTCAAATAGTGGAGCGGAACAGACCGGCCAGGGGGGGATGAAGCCCATGCTCCCAAGGCACAGCTGTCCTCCCGGGGTTGAGAGACCCGTTTCTCCCTCTTCCAGCAGCAGTTCCTTTATTTCCTGCCGCTGCCGCATGGACATGGGGCGTTCATCGGTGCTCTCGGAGATATCATCGAATTTCCTTTTTTTGTTACTCTCCGAACTGCAGCTTCTTGTTCAGTGTGTTCACGCTTATGCCAAGGGCTTTCGCCGTCCGGGTCTTGTTGCCGTCGAAGGTTTCCAGGGCCTTCCTGGAGTATTCGGAGACCACTTCTTCGACGGTAGCTACATCCTCGGGGCGCTTGAACTCACTGGTAATGTATAATTCTCCGGGCCTAAAGGGATTGTATTCATAATCGTCATTGCT
>JAWOBW010000216.1:0-5813 GCA_046484105.1 Bacillota bacterium | reverse complement strand
TACCCGGACTATCCAATCCTCAAGGCCGTGAACGCCGACTTAATGGAATGGGCCCCGGAGGTCGTCGAATTTCTCGATGGCATGATGGTGGGCACGGACAATCTGAACGAGATCACCGCCTACATGGAAATCGAGGACAGGGACGCTGAAGAGGGCGCCATGTGGTTCTTCGAGAACAAGGAGGAAACGTGGCGCAGCTGGCTTTCCGACGACGTGGCCGAAAGCGTTGCTGAGGCCCTGCGGGATGAAGGGGTTAGCCTATCTGAGTGAGGACATCAACATGCATTGACAGGGAGCCTGGTTTCCGGGCTCTCTTTCGATGCCTGAAGGTGAGATGCCTTCCGGCTCCCACATTTGTGGCGGAGAGGTGAAGTATGGTGCACGGCAGTACTCTCATTGCATCAACAAGTATTCTGAGATTCCTGAACGAGTTTCCCGATGAGTGGCAGGTGCCCCTGGCTGATTGGATCGACACCTTTGCCGATTGGCTGATCGCCGGTGGCGAGCCCCTTTTTGCGGTGATTGCCGACGTTTCCAGGAGCATGTTGATCTCTGTGGAACAGGCGCTCCTGTGGCTCCCGTGGTCCCTGGTGATTCTGTTCCTTGCACTGGTGGCTCTCAAGTTGGCCGGCGTTCACCTGATGGTCGGCGTGTCTGTCGGACTGCTTTTCATCGTGGTGCTCGGGCTCTGGGATCTCGCCATGAGTACCCTGGCCCTGGTGGCGGTGGCAACGCTGTTCGCCATCACCGTTGGAATCCCCATGGGGATCGTGATGGCCCGCAGCCAGCCGATGCACAACGTGATTCGGCCCATCCTGGACATGATGCAGACGCTGCCCACCTTCGTATATCTCATACCGGTGCTAATGATCTTCAGCATAGGCCGGGTGCCGGCGTTGATTGCAACCTTCGTGTATGCTGTCCCGCCGATGATCCGCCTGACCAGCCTGGGAATTCGACAGGTGCCCGAGGACGTGGTGGAAGCAGGAGAATCAATGGGCTCCACGTGGTGGCAAATTCTAACAAATATTCAGCTCCCGCTGGCCCTTCCCAGCATCATGGCTGGGATCAACCAGACGGTCATGATGGCACTCTCCATGGTCATCATCGCCTCGATGATTGGGGCGGAGGGGCTCGGGATCGAGGTATTACGTGGGATTGGCCGACTGGAAATCGGTCGGGGATTCGCAGGGGGTATCTGCATCGTAATCCTGGCGATCGTCATAGACCGTCTCCTGGAGAATGCCGTGGAGGATCCGACAGCGGAGACGCAGTAAGGGAGTTCGGAGGGATGATGGAGATGAGAATCTGCGAAGATGCAGAACCCAAGCTGGTTGTCGATAACCTTTACAAGGTATTCGGCTGCAACCAACAGCGGGCCGTGAGCGGGCTGAAGTCTGGGGCGTGCAAGGAGACGATCAAGGAGGAGATGGGCAGTACCGTCGGGGTCAATGAGGTCAGTTTCGAGGTTTACCCCGGAGAGATGTTCATCGTAATGGGCCTGTCGGGAAGCGGGAAGTCCACGCTGCTGCGCTGCGTGAACCGGCTGACCGAGCCCACGGCGGGGGACATCTACATCGACGGGCAAAGTGTCGTGAGCATGAGCCAGCACGAGCTTCGCCAATTGCGCCGGAACAAGCTGGGCATGGTGTTTCAGCAGTTTGCCCTGTTTCCCCACAGAACGGTGTTGGATAATACCGCCTACGGACTCGAGGTACAGGGGATGTCCCGGGCGAAACGGTATCGCCAGGCAGAGGAAATCCTGAACATGGTTGGGCTGGATGGTTGGGGATCCAGCTATCCGGGCAATCTCTCCGGAGGCATGCAGCAACGGGTCGGGTTGGCCCGGGCCCTGGTGCACGATCCCGATATCCTGTTGATGGACGAACCCTTTTCTGCGCTGGACCCCCTCATCAGGAGGGAAATGCAGAACGAGCTGCTGCAGCTGCAGGAGGAATTGAACAAGACCATACTCTTCATCACCCACGATCTTGATGAAGCCATGCGGCTCGGTGACCGCATTGCCATAATGAACGACGGCAAGATCGTTCAGATCGGGACGGCCCAACAGATTCTCATGAACCCCGCCAATGACTATGTCCGCGCCTTCGTGGAGGACGTGGACCGGTTCAAGGTACTGACTACCGGTGAGGTCATGGTGGAGCCCGAGCCGCTGCTCCATCCGGAAGACTCGCTCCAGAGCGCGGTGCACGATATGGAGGACTGCAGCAGCTGGTATGCTCCGGTGGTCAGTTCCGATGAACGATTCCTGGGCATGATCTCGTCCGAGGAAGCTGCAGTCGCTGCTACTAACGGCACGAGGAGTATAGTAGAGATTCTCAACCGCGATGTTCACCGCGCCACCGGCAGGGAGGTTCTTCAAGATGTCGTTTCGATCATTGCCCGTGAGAGCCTTCCGGTGGCAGTGGTCGACGAAAGGAATCACCTTCGGGGAATAGTCGATGCCTCAGCCATGCTGTCTGGCCTGATCGAGGGCCCGGGCGAGGAGCCGGACCAGCGGACTGATTTACCCCGGAGGCGCGCGGGCAACTAGATCCAGTCGCGTCATGAGTGTCTCTGGGACGGAGAAGCAGCTGGGCTGGAGAGAATGCCAGCCATCTGCGGGTATGGTGCTTGTCACAGCAGGTTGCAGGCCGGGGCTCTACCAGCCTGCAATCTGTTCTGATGTGCATCCTATAGATGAGGGGGCCTCCCGTACATCCGCATGCTAACTGGGGACGCAGAGCACGTCTCCGGGGAAGATGACAGCGGGATCAGTGATGTGCGGGTTAGCCCTGATCAGCTGGTCAAGGCTCACACCGAAACGCTCTGCAATACTGAACATGGTGTCGCCCGATCGAACGGTATACCGTCTCCAGCCTGGGGGGCAACGATCGGGTGCTCTTCCTGGTGGATCCACTGCAGGGTTGTCAGGGACGCAGAGTACGTCTCCGGGGAAGATGACGGTGGGATCAGCAATGTGCTGGTTGGCCCTGATCAGCTGGTCAAGGCTCACACCGAAACGCCTGGCAATACTGAACATGGTGTCGCCCGATCGAACAGTATATCGTCTCCAACCTGAGGGGCAGCGATCCGGAACTCTCGAATCCGCTATTTCCGATGGTCCTCCTTTCAAGTGTGGTTAACATATTGTATTGCTCGGGGCCTCTCGTGTTTACCGGCTGTGCTGAATGACTGGTGTAGCTGCTAGCATTATCTGAGCTCCAGCTGGGGTATTTTGCTCGGAGTAAATGAGCTTGAGTTTGAGGTCGGAGGCCATCTCTGGGGTGATGAGAGGTGGCTTAGCTGTGTTTGAAGATAGAGGATGTAAGGGAGTGAAAAAGAGAGGGAGCTCCAGCTTCGCAACCCTGGTCAGGGTGATGAGCGTTGGCTGGAGCCCCACCACAAGCATGATCATTGTAACCCACCTGGGATCAGATATCAAGGAATACGTTCAGAGGTACCTCCCCCGGCTGCAGGGTGAGGGTGGGGAGGAGTTGGTGCTGCGGGGAGAGGGGTTGGCCGGATGTGGGCCCGCATGTCACGGCAGCCCGTTCTTTGTGAGGCACCCTGCGGTCGACCCTATCCGGTTATCATAGGGTGCCGTACAGGACACCGAACTGGGTTGCGTGTTCCAACTCGTCGACCATGGCGAGGAAGAAGGTGTCCCGCACCAGCTGATCGGTGGTTGACAGTATGACATCTCGATAGAATTCGCCTGCCTCCAGTTCATCTTCCAACGCCATCAGGATTCCCTCCTCGTATGTGGCGTATTCCACGGGTTCGATGGTGTACTGGGGTTCCATCCGAGTGAAATGTCGATACAATGCCTCGAATGCCTCAAGGTGCTCCAGCTCGTCTTCGTAGGCATGGGTTATGAATCGTCCATGCAGCGAGTCGGGAGCCTCTTCCCTCAGCCGGGCGTAGAAGTCCGCGGCAGTGGCCTCATCAGCGATTGACTGCAGGATGTCGTCCAGCAACCGGTCGAAGTCATGGGGGCCCAGGATGGGCATCTGGGGGATCATCAGCTGGTAGCGATTGGGGTGTGCGGACGATCCCAGAGTGTAGGGGGTCATGGGGCTTCCTCCCTTCGGGGTGGACGATTATGTTGCATTATACTCTGACGCGGCGGGGGAGGTTACTGGCCGGGTGCCCTCATGGAAGGAGCTGCGGCGAGAGGGAATGCGGCCACTCAAATGGCCCGCTGGACTCCTATTGACTCATCAGCGTGGTGCAGTGTTTCAATTATTGGGAGCACCGCGGTTTTCTGAAATTACCATTCGATAGAGGAATTCCCAACCGCCAATACGAATACCTTTTATGATCCCAGTTCTACCAATCTGGGTGAAAACTATGCATTGGGAGGGAAGACTGAATGGGAAAACGGCATCTGCGGTTACCCGTGCTCATCCTGGTGGCTGTCCTGATCTTCGCGGCGGCAGGATGTGCAGCTGAAGAGGAAGCTGCCCCAACCGATGAATCAGAGCCGGAGGAATCTGCAGAACCGGAGGAATCGGCAGAGCCGGAAGAGACCGGACGTTCAGACGAGCTGATCATAGGGAAGGGACAGGATCCCACCACACTTGATCCCGCAGTCACAATGACCAACAACGACTGGAGCATCACCTATCCCGCCTATGAGCGCCTGGTGGAATACACTGTGGAGGGCGGCGTGGGAACGACCAACGTGCAGGGACAGCTGGCGAGTGGATGGGATGTCTCCGAGGATGGCCTCGAGTGGACCTTTCTCCTAAACGAAGGGCACAAGTTCACCGATGGTTCACCAGTGAACGCCGAGGCGGTGAAGTTCAGCTTCGACCGGCTGATGGCCATGCAGCAGGGGCCCCTGGGAGCCTTCCCCAGTCTCGAAGCCACAGAAGTAGTGGGTGAATACGAGGTCAAGTTCGTGCTGAACGACGTATTCCCGCCATTTCTGTTCACCCTGGCCAACAATGGTGCGGCCATCGTCAACCCGGCTGTGATGGAGCATGAGGTTGACGGGGACATGGCGGAGACATACCTGTCTGAGAATACCGCCGGCAGCGGCCCTTACCACCTGGTGGACTGGCAGAAAGGTCAGTATGTCAGACTCGAGCCGAACCCGCATTACTCTGGCCCGGCCCCGGCATTCTCCGTGGTGACCATCAAGATCATCAAGGAGGCCTCCGCCCAGAGAATGCAGCTCGAGAAGGGCGATATTGACATTGCGGAGAACATTCCTCTCGATCAACTGGCCCAGCTGGAGGGCCGGGAGGGCATCCGCATCGACGAATATCCCAGCTTCTCGGTGTGCTACCTGTATCTGAACAATGAGCGCGAGCCGCTCGATGATCCGCGCGTGAGAAAGGCCCTGTCCCACGCAGTCGATTACGAGGCCATCATCGACGGGATCATGCTGGGCAAGGCAACACAGATGCGCGGCCCGGTTCCGGAGGGCATGTGGTCACACGATCCCAACGTGTTCCAGTTCTCGCGAGACCTGGACCAGGCGGAGACCCTTCTCGAGGAGGCGGGCTATGCGGATGGATTAACCATCGGCTATCTCTATTCCGACAGCTCTCCCGAGTGGGAAGCCATCGGGCTGGCCGTTCAGGGCAACCTCAGCGATATCGGGGTGAATGTGGAAATGCAGAGGTATGCCTATGCAACCATGCGCGACATGCTCGACCGGGGTGAATTTGACCTCGCGGTGGGGAACTGGGTTCTGAATTGTATTCCCATCCGGTAGTACGCGAAGATTCGCTACTCCTGTTGCCAAACAACCCACATCCTGAAACGAATGCGGCTAAAAACAGCAAGAAAATTGTTTTTAG
>JAWOBW010000160.1:0-8919 GCA_046484105.1 Bacillota bacterium | reverse complement strand
GGCTGGGCGACTGGATGGGATGGGTGGCCGTATCCGCGGCCCTGCTGTTCGTCGTCTGCGACGCGGCAGTGTGCATCCGGCGGCGGTGAGTTTTGGCCGTCAGCGCAGCCGGACGCCCTCAACTTCAACGCGCTTCAGGTCGTCGCTGAGGGGACACAGGGTGCTCGCCGCCGCGGGCGTGAGCATCGCGGTGTACACCGTCAGCCTGCTGGCGCCTCCCGTCGCCCTGCCGGGAGATGGACTGGAGACCGCCCCGTCGCTCAGTCATCGGTCAGCGTTTCCGCCTCGGTCCGGAGCGACGCGCGGGGCAGTCCCTTCTTCACCGCGGCAGCCAGGAGCGCCGTCAGGGGGATGCACACGACCAGACCGATGGTTCCGCTGAGAGCCCTGATGACCTCGGTGGCGATCAGATCCAGGTTGAGAATCTTGACCGACTCTATCCGATTTGCCACCAGCAGGAGCAGAAGAGGAAGGGCCCCGCCGGTGTATGCCAGTATGAGTGTGTTCGCCATGGTGCCGAGCACATCCCGTCCAACATTGAGACCGGAGCGGGTCAGTGACCAGAAGGTCAGCGCCGGGTTGGCGGCGTGAACCTCCTCCACCGTGGAGGCGATGGACACCGATACGTCCATGATCGCTCCCAGCGCCCCCAGGATCATGCCGGCGAAGAGTATGCCGCGGAAGTCTATGGGGACATCGGTGGAGAACAGTAGCATCTGGGCCTCCTGGCTGTGAAGTCCCATGAGATTGGACTGGTTGCCGAAGAACCACGCCAGAAGCCCTGCAGTGACCACGCCGGCCACCGTGCCGGCTCCCGCTGACAGGGCCTTGCCGGAGAAGCCGACCAGGAAGATCATGGTCAGGGCGGTGACCCCGGCACCGACCAGCACCGCACCGCCGATGGGACTGCGCCCGGCCAGAACCATGGGAATCAACACGTAGTACACCGCCAGCCCGGTCAGACCGAGGACCAGTATGATCTTGGCGCCGCGCAGTCCTCCCACGAGGACCAGGGCGGCGAAGAACAGCAGGGTCATATACGCCAGAGACCTGTCGCGGATGAAGTCCATGATGTAGGTGTCGCTGAAGTCGCCGTCCTCGGTGATGCCCACCAGCACCCGGTCGCCCTGGGTTACGGAAAGGTCATAGGCCGGATTCCCGGTGAGGTTATGATCGAGGAGGAGCTCCTCGCCGGCCAGCTCTCCCGCGGTGATGCGGACCCTCACCTTCTGGGTTCCGGAGCCCTCACCGAAGTAGGAGGCGCCGTTGGCCTTCAGTTCTCCCACCTCCAGCACCACGGCGCGGTGCACCTCGGGTTCGAATAGTTCCTCCGTTTCCTGGGCCCGGGCGGTTTGCCCGCCGGCGGTCAACAGGATCAGGACGGTCACGACCAGGATCACTCTCTCAGACATCGGTTGCCCCCTCACTGTGGATTGCAGTCAGCCACGGCTTTCAGTACCCTCTTAGTATTCACCGGAGCTCCCGGCATAACCTTCCTGGAATCGGCGGGAGCGGGCCACCAGTCATTTCCATCCGGGCGCCGGCGGAAAGTCGCGGGAATTTCTTCCCCCTACGAGAAGGAATCCGGGCTCGTTTCGAGAATGAGATAAAACTGGGAAAGGGATATAGCGCCGGACGAAGGTTGCGGGAGAGTCGAGCAGTGATGCTCGCACCGAAGGGGCAAACTCTCAGGTCATCCGTACCGCAACTGGACGGCTCTCTGGAGAGACCCGCCCCCGGGCGGGCACCGAAGGAGTAAGCCGGAGGATGTTCCTCCGGTGAATCTCTCAGGTATCAGGGACAGAGAGATCGCGATCTGCGACGATCTCGACTGTCCTTTCTTTTTTGTGGACGGACGCCCGGACCTGTGTGATATGATAGTGTCGCATGGGATATCCTGGACCCGTCGCCCCGGAGGCCGAAATCCGGATTATGGCTCGGCCGGGGGGGAAGTATTTAGGCAGGAGGTGTGGCGATGCACGTGGACCTGGACAGACTGAAGAAGACTCCTCTGTTGAGCCGTCACCAGAAGTACGGGGGCAAGATCGTCGACTTCGGCGGTTGGGCCCTACCCGTTCAGTACACTGGCATAATCGAGGAGCACCGGGCGGTGCGCACGAGGGCGGGGCTATTCGACGTGTCCCACATGGGGGAGATCCGCGCGAGCGGCCCCGAGGCCCTGGCTCTGGTCAACTATCTGGTCACGAACGACATGACCGGGATGGCGACAAACCAGATCCGCTACAGCCCCATGTGTTATCCGGACGGCGGTGTGGTTGACGATCTTCTCGTCTACAAGGTGGGCGAGGAGGAGTACCTGCTGGTGGTCAACGCGGCCAACAAGGACAAGGACCTGGAGTGGATAGAGAAGTGGGCGGCCGACTTCGACGTCGAAGTGGTCGACGCGTCGGATGAGACGGCCCAGCTGGCCCTGCAGGGTCCCCGGTCCGAGGCGATCCTGTCCCGGCTGGTCGACGCGGACCTTGCGGACATGAAGTACTTCTGGTTCTTGCCCCAGGTGAAGGTGGCCGGGTGCGAGACACTGGTCTCCAGGACCGGTTACACCGGGGAAGACGGCTTCGAGATCTACTGTGCGCCGGCGGATGCCGAGGACCTGTGGGAGGCGATCATGGAGGCGGGTCGCGAGGACGGACTCGTCCCGGTCGGCCTCGGCGCCCGGGACACCCTGCGCTTCGAGGCGGCCCTCACCCTCTACGGGCAGGAGCTGGGCCCGGACATCAATCCACTGGAGGCCGGGCTGAAGTACTTCGTGAAACTCGACGGGGACGACTTCATCGGCAGGGACGCCCTGGTCTCCGCCAGGGAGCGGGGCGTCGACAAGACCCTGGTGGGCTTCGAGATGTTGGACCGGGGGATCCCCCGCACGAACTACGTCATCTACGACGAGGAGGGGGACGAGGCCGGCTACGTGACCAGCGGCTCGTACGGCCCGGCGCTGGAGAAGAACATAGGACTGGGCTTTGTCCGGCCGCAGCTGGCCAGACCGGGGACGTCATTGCAGATCGGAGTGCGCAATCGCAAGCTCGAGGCTGTGGTTGTGAGAACACCCTTTTACACGCGGGAGGGATGAAGATGTATCCAGAGGACCTTTTGTACACCGAGAACCACGAGTGGATCCGGGTTGAAGACGGCATCGGCGTCGTTGGCATCACCGAGTACGCCTGCGAGCAGCTGGGCGACCTGGTGTTCGTGGAGCTGCCCGAGGAGGGCGACGAGTTTGGACAGGGAGACTCCTTCGGCGTGATCGAGTCGGTCAAGGCGGTGGCGGACTTCTATCTGCCGGCCGGCGGGACCGTCGTCGAGGTCAACGAGGACCTGCTCGATGCCCCGGAGACCATCACTGAGGATCCCTACGGTGAGGGCTGGGTGATCAAGATCGAGATCTCCGACAGCTCCGAGCTGGACGTACTCATGAACTCAGAGGACTACCAGACAATCCTGGACTGACGGATCCGGGATGTGATGGGGTGATCGAATGAGCTACCTTCCCAATACCGACGAGGATCGCCGGGCCATGCTCGACGCCCTGGGCGTCGAGTCCATCGACGACCTGTTTGCCTGCATACCGGAGGGGGTCCGTTTTCGCAAGGAGATGGACCTGCCCCCGGCCATGTCGGAGCTGGAGCTGGTTCGTCACATGAAGACCCTGGCCGGTCGCAATGTCAGCACCGAGGAGATGGTCTGCTTCCTGGGGGCAGGAGCCTATGATCACTTCCTGCCGGCGGTGGTGGACCACATGCTGTCCCGCGAGGAATTCTACACCGCCTATACCCCGTACCAGCCTGAGGTGAGCCAGGGCACGCTGCAGGTCATCTTCGAGTTCCAGACCCTGATCAGCGAGTTGACGGGCATGGACGTGGCCAACGCGTCCATGTACGACGGGGCCACGGCACTCATGGAGGCGGCGCTGATGGCGGGACGGATAGTCCGGCGGGGCGACCGGGTGGTCGTCTCCGAGTCGGTCCATCCGCGCTACCGGCGCGTCCTGGCCACCTACCTCAGGGGCCTGGACTGGGACATCGTCGAGGTTCCCGCCCCTGACGGCGTCACCGACACCGCCGCCCTGCGCGAGGCCGCCGGTGAGGGTGCACTGGCGGTGATCGTCCAGAACCCCAACTTCTTCGGCATGCTGGAACCCGTCGACGAGATCTCCGAGGCCGCCGGCGACGCCCAGTTCGTGGTGGCCTGCGACCCGATCTCCCTGGGCGTGCTGCGTCCGCCCGGAGGCTACGGGGCGGACATCGTCGTCGGCGAGGGGCAGCCCCTGGGCAACCCCCTCAGCTTCGGCGGCCCCTACCTGGGCTTCTTCGCCTCCGGGCAGAAGCACATCCGGCGGATGCCCGGCCGACTCATCGGCCGGACGGTGGAGGTGGACGGGACGAGGGGATTCGTCATGACCCTGCAGGCCCGTGAGCACCACATCCGGCGCGACCGGGCCACCTCCAACATCTGCACCAACGAGGCCCTCAACGCCCTGGCTGCCACCGTCTATCTGAGCGCGATGGGCCGCAGGGGGCTGCGCGAGGTGGCGGAGCAGTCGCTGCAGAAGGCCCACTACGCCGCCCGCATCATCGACGGGCTGAAGGGCTATCGCCTGAGGTATGACCAGCCCTTCTTCAAGGAGTTCGTCGTGGAGTGCGACCGGCCCGCCGCCGAGGTGGTCTCGGCCCTGGCCGGGGAGGGCATCCTGGCCGGGCTGGACCTGGGCCGCTTCTATCCCGGGATGCAAAGATCCCTGCTGGTGGCGGTCACGGAGAAGAGAACGAAGGACGAGATAGACGAATTCGCGGGGCGGCTGGAGGGATTGTCATGAGCGCAGACGCAACCGAGATCAGGGTCAAGGAGCCCCTGATATTTGAGTTGAGTTCACCCGGCCGGACCGGCTACTCGCTACCCGAGCTGGATGTCCCGGCCGAGCCCCTGGAGCAGCTGATTCCCGAGGATATGCTGCGCCGGGAGGATCCGGCCCTGCCCGAGGTGTCCGAGGTGGACGTGGTTCGTCACTTCGTGCGCCTGTCGCAGATGAACCACGGGGTCGACACCGGGTTCTATCCGTTGGGTTCCTGCACCATGAAGTACAGCCCCAAGATCAACGAGGACGTCGCCAGGCTGGGAGGGTTCGCCGCTCTGCATCCCTGTCAACCCGAGGAGACGGTGCAGGGCGCCCTGCAGCTGATGTACGAGACGGGCGAATACCTCAAGGAGATCGCCGGCCTACCCCATATGACCCTGCAGCCGGCGGCCGGTGCTCACGGGGAGATCACCGGGCTGATGCTGATCCGCGCCTATCACCGGGCCCGGGGGGAAAAGCAGCGGGACCGGATCATCATTCCCGACACGGCCCACGGCACCAACCCTGCCTCGGCAGTCATGGCCGGCTTCACCACGGTGGAGGTTCCCTCCGACGAAAACGGTGACGTCGACACCGATGCCCTGACCGAGATCCTCGACGATCGCGTCGCGGGCCTGATGCTCACCAACCCCAGTACGCTGGGGCTGTATGATGTCAACATCCACCAGATCGCCGAGATGGTGCACGACTGCGGCGGGCTGCTCTACTACGACGGGGCCAACGCCAACGCCATCATGGGCCTGTCCCGTCCCGGAGACATGGGTTTCGACATCGTGCACTTCAACCTGCACAAGACCTTCAGCACCCCCCACGGGGGAGGCGGGCCGGGATCCGGCCCCATCGCGGTGCGCGAGGACCTGGCCCCCTACCTGCCGGTCCCAGTGGTGCGATGCGAGGGAGAGACCTATCGACTCGACTACGATCTGCCCGAATCCATCGGGCCGGTGCTGTCCTTCTACGGCAACTTCGGCGTGGTGGTGAAGGCCTACGCCTACATCCGCAGCCTGGGTGCGGAGGGACTGAAGGCGGTCAGCGAGGATGCGGTGCTCAACGCCAACTACCTGATGGGCGCCCTGAAGGATGACTACTACCTGACCTTCGACCGGAGCTGCATGCACGAGTTCGTGCTCTCGAGCAAGAACCTCAAGAGAGAGCACGGGGTGAGCACGCTGGATGTGGCCAAGGCGCTACTGGATCGCGGTCTGCACCCACCGACCATCTACTTCCCACTCATCGTCGATGAGGCACTGATGATCGAACCGACGGAGACCGAGAGCAAGCAGTCGCTGGATGCCTTCATCCAGGCCATGAAGGAGATCGCCCGGGAGGCGGCGAGCAATCCCGAGGCCCTGCACGAGGCGCCGACGACGACTCCGGTTCGTCGCCTTGACGAGGTGACCGCATCCCGCAGGCCGGTAGTTCGCTGGCATCCCGGGGATGAAGAGGATGGCTGAGTGTCTTGCGGTTCGGGGGGCGGCACCTTCTCTGCCGCTCCTCGATCGCGTGTTTCGCGACCTGGCCCGGGCCGGGTATTCCCGGCTCGGCGGTCGAAAGGGAGCTGTGGCCCGGACCATTCGCGAGCGGATGGAGCTGGGGATCGAACCCCACAGCTCTTTCCTCTTCGTCTTCCCCGGGGCGACAGAGGGAGTTTCCTCCACCGGGGACCGCTGCGCCCTCAACTGCAGTCACTGCGGCGGCCACTACCTCCGGGGGATGACCCCGGCGGCCGAGCTCCGGGATCGTCTTACCCGGGGTGAGGAAGTCGGGGGCAGCTGGCTGATAAGCGGGGGCTGCGACTGCAGCGGGCGCGTTCCCCCGCCGGCCGAGACGCTGCTGGCCCGACTGTCGGAGAGAGGGCGGCTGAACTTCCACGTGGGCCTGGCCGGCGAAAAGCAGATCCGGGCCGCCGCCCGCTTCGCCGACAGCGTTTCCTTTGACCTGATTGGATCCGACCGGACGGTGGCGCGGGTGATGGGCCTGGACGCCCGGGCCGAGGACTACTTCGACGCCTACCGGGAATGCCGGCGGCGGATGCCGCCCGGTGTTCCCGTGGTGGCACACCTGGTTGCCGGTCTCGACGGGGGAGAAATCATCGGGGAATACCGGGTGCTGGATTTCTTGGCCGAACAGGAGCCGGAGGCGGTCGTCCTCCTGGTGCTGCGGCCGACGCCCGGCACCGCCTTTGCCGGAGTGCAGCCGCCCCCGCTGGAGGAGGTGTGCGACCTGATGTTGCATGCGCGGTCGTCCCTTCCCCGGGCGCGGCTGGCGCTGGGCTGCATGCGGCCCTCGGGGCGCTACCGCCTGGCCCTCGACCTCCTGGCCGTCGCCTGCGATTTCGACGTGTTGGTGCAGCCGACCCGTCCCGCCCGGAGCCGGGCGGCCCAGGTCGCCGGGGAGCGGGGGATCAGATGGGGGGATGAGTGCTGCGCGCTGTACGCCGGGCCGACCGCCGCCGCGGGGGCCGGGCAGTTTGCCGATCTCAGTGCCTTTCGACAGAGAGAGGAGAGGTGAGGAAGGTGGATATTGGGGTCTCGCTGGGCAGTGCGCAGGCGCTGGGGCTGACTGACAAGCGGGTCGACATTCCCGCCACAGCGGCCCATCTCATGGTGGGTGAGGGCTGCCGCTTCGCCTGCGCCTTCTGTGCCCAGGGGAGAGACAGCAAGTCCCGCAGGCATTTTCTGTCGCGGATCAGCTGGCCCCCGTTTCCCATGGACGAGGTGGCCCGACGCCTGGCCGCCGCTCACGAAAGCGGGGCGGTGCGCCGCGGGTGCATCCAGGTGGTCTACGGGGGGGACTATGTTCGTCAGATGGAGAGGTTCTTCTACCTGCTGCACCGCACCGGCCGGGAGGTGCCGATGGCGGTGAATGCCGTCGTTCGCTCGCCCGCCGATGCCGATCGCATCTTCGCCCTGGGCGCCGACAGGCTGGGCCTGGCCCTGGATGCGGCCTCGCCCGAGGTCTTCGCCCGGTGCAAGCGCCAGAGCCCGGCGGAGTGGGTGAGCAGGATTGAGTTGCTCCGGGACCTGGCCGCGATATACCCGGGTCGGATAACCACCCACCTGATCGCCGGCATGGGGGAGACGGAGCGGGACCTGGCCGAGGTGGTGCAGATCATGGCCGATGTCGGGGTTGCCGTGGGGCTGTTTGCCTTCACCCCGGTCCGGGGCACGCCCATGGAGGCGCACCGGGCGCCGCCGGTGTCCGCCTACCGCCGCGTCCAGCTGGCCGCCTACCTGATCACGAGGGGGATCGGGCGCGTCGAGGATTTTGCCTTCGACTCGGCCGACCGCATGGCGGCCATTCCCGCACAGATGCTGGGTCCAGAGGTGGTCGGGGAGGGGATTCCCTTCAGGACCTCCGGCTGCGAGGGCTGCAATCGTCCCTACTACAACGAGCGGCCGGGGCAGACCCCCTACAACTACGCCCGTCCCCTGCAGGAAGGAGAGGTCCGGGCGGCCCTGGAGGCCACCGGACTATTCCCCGGTGGCATGATGATGGAGGCCAGCTCATGAATCGGCCGGCCGACGACCGGGGGATGGTGCCCGGGCTGAAGGAGGAGGGGCGGACGTGGCGCCTGATCGAGGACGGCGCGGGCACGGCGGCGGAGAACATGGGCGTCGACGAGGCGCTGCTGCTCAGCATCGCCCGGGGAGAGAGTCCCCCGGTGCTGCGCTTCTACCGCTGGGACCCGCCCGGCCTGAGCATAGGCTACTTTCAGTCCTGCGCCCGCGAGGTGGACGAGGAGGGCTGTCGACGATACGGATTTGACTGGGTGCGGCGGCCCACGGGGGGAAGGGCGGTCCTGCACCAGCACGAGCTGACCTATGCGGTGGTCATCGACGCCGGGCTGTTGCCCGGGTCGGTCAATGACACCTACCGCGCGCTGAGCACCGCCCTGGCTGCGGGCCTGAGACGCCTGGGTGTGGCGGCGGAGCTGGCCCTGGGGCGGCCGCCCACCCGCAGGAGCCGGGAGCTGAGTTCGGCCGCCTGTTTCGACAGCGCCACCCCGAACGAGGTGGCGGTGGGGGGGCGGAAGGTGATAGGAA
>JAWOBW010000128.1:0-5756 GCA_046484105.1 Bacillota bacterium | reverse complement strand
ACCCGACAGGCCATGGCCGAGGTGCTCCAGCTAGAGGACATGGACCTGGAAACAGTCAACGCCGCCTTCGCTGAACTGAAGACCATACTGCAAAACCCCGACCCGGCCGTCGAACTCGACATAGCAAACTCCATCTGGGCCCGACAGGGATTGCCCTTCAAGGAGGAGTTCCTGGACCGAAACCGCGAGTTCTACCAGGCCGCTGTCGAGGAACTGGACTTCGACCATCCGGAGGCCGCCTCCACCATCAACGACTGGGTCAGTGAAAGGACCCGCGGCAAGATCGAACAGATCGTAGACGACGAGATAGACCCCCAAACTGTCATGTTCCTCATCAACGCCATCTACTTCAATGGCCAGTGGGGCCGCGAGTTCGACCCGCAGGACACGCGCGATGAAACCTTCTTCACCGCCGACGGGACTGAACTGACCCATCCCTTCATGCACCAGTCGGACACCTACCGCCACTGCGAGACGGACGACTTTCAGGCCGTCTCCCTCCCCTACGGAGAGAGCGAGAGGATCAACATGTACATCTTCCTGCCCGCGGAACACAGCAGCCTGGAGGAGTTTATCGACGGACTGGATGCCCAGACCTGGGCCGGATACCTGGCCTCCTTCGCGGAGGCGGAGGGCGACATAGCCCTGCCCCGCTTCACTTTTGAATACGAGGCCGCCCTCAAGGAAGTCCTCAATGCCATGGGAATGGAAGTGGCCTTCGACCCGGCCAGGGCTGACTTCGGGGCCATGTATCCCATCACACCCGGACAGAACCTGTACATCGAGGAGGTCAAGCACAAGACCTTCATCGACGTCAATGAAAGGGGCACCGAGGCAGCCGCCGTCACCTCGGTGGAAATCCGCATGGAAAGCTACGTTGAGAAGTTCCAGCTGCAGGCGAACCGGCCCTTCTTCTTCGCCATCTGCGACGACCTGACCGACACCATCCTGTTCATGGGCTCGGTGCACACACCCTGACCGCAGACAGCGGTCCACTCACCGTGCGGGTGCCCTCAGATACCTGGGCACCCGCACGGTCGAATCCCTTCAGACGACCCGCTCCCCTGCGACGTACACCTCCCGGACATCCAGCATCTCATCAATGTCAGCGAGGGGATCTCCAGAGACCACGATCATGTCCGCCCTCTTCCCCTCCTCTATTGTACCCACCTCGTCCTGCACACCCAGCAGCTCGGCCGCCACCCGCGTGGCCGACAGAATGGCATCCATGGGCGACATGCCCGCCTCCACCATCAGCTTCAGCTCGTACGCATTTTGACCGTGGCGGTTGAAAGGGGTGCCGGCATCGGTGCCCATGGCAATCCTCACCCCGGCCTCTCTGGCCATGCGGAAGCTGGCCAGATGGCTCTCCATCACGCTCTGAGCCTTGCGGACGGCGTATTCGGGTATGCCGCCCTCAACGCCGGCCTCCACGATCCAGTGCGGTGCGACCAGCGTGGGCACCAGATAGACACCGGCCTCCTTCATCATCTGGACCGCCTCTTCGTCCAGGAAGATGCCGTGTTCCACCGAGTCCACACCGGCCCGAATGGCATTCTTGATCCCGGAGGTGCCCTGAGCGTGGGTGGCGACCTTCCTGCCCGCGTTGTGCGCCTCGCGCACCGCCACCGCCATTTCCTCCTCGCTCATCTGGGCACAGCCCGGCTCCACTCCCGGCGTCATGACCCCACCGGTGGCTATGACCTTGACCACGTCCACCCCGGCCTTCAGCTGCTCCCTGGCCGCCCGGGCCACGTCGCCGACGCCGTCAGCCTCCCGCCCGATTGGATGGCCATGCCCCCCGGTCATGGTGATGATCCTGCCCGCCACCTGCATTGAGGGACCGGGAATCAATCCGGCCCGTACGGCGTCCCGCAGGTCCACATCCACGTAATCCCTGCCGCCGAGATCGCGAATGTAGGTCACGCCCGCCTCCAGGGTTGCTCGAAGATGTCCGGCCGCCTTCAGCGCCGAGGTGGCAGGGCTCTCCCCGGCGGCATTGCCCATCGGGTCGCCCGTCGCGTCCAGTACACAGTGTACGTGGCTGTCGATCAGACCTGGAAGGAGCGTCGAGCCGGTCAGATCAACTACCTTCGCGTCGGCGGGGATGTCCATCTCCTCCCGCCTGCCGGCACCCGCGATTCTCCCGTCCCGGACCAGAGCCACCGCATCCCTGATCCTCTCGTCGCCCCTACAGCTGATCAGTGTCATTCCAGAAAAAGCTTTCATCCATTAACCTCCCCGCTCATACTCGTGCCATCCTCCATCAGAAGTCGCAGAATCGTCTCGCCCCGGCCGACGGTGAAACTCAGCGAAACATGCCAGTCCCCGCCCCGCCTGCTGACGTCACAGACCTCGGCAACCTGCACATCAAACACCTGGTCCTGAGGCCAGTACACCACCCAGGGCGCCCCATCGTCCACTGCTGCGTCCCCTGCTGCTGAAAGCCGGTCTCTACCACAACATCGCGCAGTGTGCCCCACTCCAGCACCTCGCCCCGCCGGGCGTCGACCCAGGCGAGTCTCCATTGAAAGCTGGCCCGATCCCCGCTCGTGACCGCTCATCGCACCGCCACTGCACCCTGCAGGCCCGGCGAGCGCGCCAGAACTGACCATTGAGAGGCCGGTACCGGGGGGTGAGCCCGGCGCTGGCTACCGAGGGACTCCCTTCTATGGCGGGAGCGGAAGCCACGGTCAGGCAGTACCACAAAGGGGGACCCGCCACCCCGGCGGCGATCAGCATTGTCGTGACGCTCCGCATGACAACCCTCCCGCGACCCAGTCATCTCTGCGACGGCCACTAAGGTTTCGCAAGAGCACCTCATCATCGCGCCCCCGGCCGACCGGTCGATTCCGACCCATCCCCGGCCGGTGTGCATATTCCACACGGAGCCGGGGCAAAGTAGGGTCAGCAGAGCCACTTGAGCGGCTCCTACCGGAGTAACGCTCAACGATCAGAGTGGCTCTGCTACTGCGTCGTACCCCCAGAACGATCCTCCGGCCAGGCCCATCTCCCTGCCGTCGGGCCTGCGGTAGAAGACCTCGGGACACGACAGGTAAGTGTAGCCCCTGAGGGGATAGTGCCTCTGAAAGACGCGCAGCTGGCCTCCCCCGGCCGGGCTCAGCATAAGCGCTCCCCCCTGACACTCCTCCGGTGGCACAAACTGCCTCTGGTCGAAGGCAAAATCGAAATGATACAGATATGGGCTGACCCATATGAAGTAGTGGGTGGCAGCCAGCCATCCGACCTGACCCTCCTCTGACTCAATCTGAAGTCCCGCGGCTCGATCGGCCAGTGCCCTCTGCAATTCCACCGCGTTCAGGGGGATTTCGTCCAGGGTGACGACATAGCCGTACTGACCATCGGCGAGAACCCACTTGTCCAGGTCGTCCAGCCAGACCTCGGTTACCACGTGACCCGCACCCGCCCTAGCAGTGTCGGCGCGCCTGGTCTTCATGCCCAGCGTCCGGGCGGGCATGCCCAGGGACTGGGCAGCTGCGGTCAGCACAATGGAGTATTCGACGCAGCGGAAGCTGGCCCCGTCTCTCGCCTCCCTCAGTATGGTCAGCGGATCCGGATTAGACGGTCGGTTCGTGCCGGAATGTGACCACTGCCGGCTGACCCAGCTGGCCAGGGCAATCATCCTGGCGGTGTCATCGCCGAGCTCGGCGGTCAGCTGCTCCAGGTCAAACTCCCTCCTCAGTTGAACCAGAGCCGGTGCATCGCACTGGTGAAAATGCATCTGATAGGCCGCCGGCTCCCCGTCCGAGACCCACTCCAGCTGCTGCGGATATATGTGCAGAGCGAGAACGTAGGTCGCCAGCAGTGCCAATACGGTCGTCACCGCCAGCCCCCTCACCCCGCTGATGAGCCCGGCGACAAGCAGGCTCACAGCTACGGCCACCACCGCCCATATCCCGTGGTGCGACAGTCCCAGGGCCCACATGTACGCGCAGAAGACCGCAGCTGCCGGGGGAAGACCGTACCGCAGTGCGGGCACAGACCTGATCCGATCCATTATATCGGAAATCACCGGGCTCACCCCTGCAGCAATGCTTCTCGGCACGGCCACCCGATACCTTCAACTCGGCCCGGAACGGGACACGGCTCCCGCTGCTCCGTGCGCCGCGAGCAGGAGCTCATTGAGTGGCCAGGGATTGGATATCTGTGCCGTTTCGGTCTAAGATAGAGGTGACAGTGTAGTTGGAAATTGCATCGGATCAATAGGTGTCTATCACGGATGTGGAGCACTCCTCGTATCACATACCATCGGGCCAAACGGATCGATAACTCAGTCAGCCGCACCAGAGGGCGTCGCACGGTCCTCCTGTCTCCGGATTGGTCTCTTCAATGGGGATTCAGGCATTGCAGTGTGAGGTGGCGAATCGGCGTCGACAGCCTGGACATTGCATGCGGGAGAGGAATGCCATGGATCCGAAAAGAGCTGTCATCGTCCCCTGGGCTCGGATACTTGCAGACGTCATGACGGGATCCAGGCTGCTGTGCGGGGCTCTGGTCATTGGCATCAGTCTGCACAGGAAAGGGTCTGCGGATCCGGACACCCTGGCATTGATCGTGTACTGGAATATGTTCGGGTGGACCACCGACTTTTTTGATGGCCACCTGGCCCGGTATTCCGGCACACCTCCCTCGAGGATCGGCCGTCAGGATTTCCTCGTGGACATGATGTTCACCTGGGCCACCGCGTCCTCGCTGGCCGTCGCCGGCTACCTGAGAATCGGCCTCCTGGGAGTCTACTTCCTCATATACCTTTCGGTTTTCGCCCTGGTGCCCAGGAAGTCGACCTCCATGGCCTTCGCCGCCCCCATCGAGGCACTCCCGTTGCTGGCGGCCTTCACTCACTCGATGACGCTCGGGCTGGCGTACTCACTGTGGCTGGCGATTTCGCTGGCGGTTTTCTGGAAACGCTTCGCACAAGTGGTGGAGAAATTCGTGGATGAACTGCCGCCCGCGGCGAGAAACTGGTTCCGCCATCTTCTGGGGTTTGAGCACTAGCGCGATCACGTTGAAGATCGTTCAAAATGGACAGGAGATTGCATAAGAGGTATTGAGCGCGTCCACTGTCAACATCGATCTGACCTGATGTCCCCCGATGATGTTGTCAGCAGAAACACGGAAAGGAGAATGCCGAAAATGGAAAGCGTCGGGACGAGAGTCAAACAGCAGCTGGCCCAGTTGGGATTCCGACAGATCATTCGGAGAGCCAGTCACGATCCTCAGAGGACCGTTCGCGATCTGTTGAAAGTGGCCTCACACTTCACCCGGGATCCCGTCTACCGTCATGGTATCGAGCTGGTGGCCGAACGCGTCAACGATGATCCGCGAGTCCTTCGCAAGATCCGACTGTTGTTGAAAAACCCTCACGTGCTGGAGACCATGTTCACCAACTGGGTTCTCAATTCGCTGTTCATCACTGCTCCGATGAGGCGAAAGCTCGTCGACACCGGGCAGAGGAATCCCAGCACCCTGCAGGTAGACCCGACCTCTGCCTGCAACCTGCGCTGCCCCGGATGCTGGGCGGGCAAATACGAAGAGAGCGACAGCATTGAGCCAGAGAGACTGGACCGACTGTTCGAGGAAATGAAAGAGCTGGGCATATACTGGGTGGTGCTGTCGGGTGGAGAGCCACTGATCTACCCACACCTGCTGGAGCTGATGGAAAAGCACAATGATATGGCATTCATGGCCTACACCAACGGGACACTTCTGGATGACGACATGGCAGACGAGCTGGC
>JAWOBW010000108.1:0-10011 GCA_046484105.1 Bacillota bacterium | reverse complement strand
CCTTTGCCGCCGCCCCGTCCCGCATCATACGGCTGGACCTGGGCGGCCTCTCCTGGCACGGGGCTCTCCTCGGGGGGGTGGTCACCGGCTGGCTGGTCCTGAGAAGGAGCGACATCAACTTCGGAGCCGCCCTCGATCTGATCATTCCGGGCCTGACCGTCGGATACACCCTGGTTCGCATAGCCAACATCCTCAACCAGGAGATTCTCGGTCGCCACGCGGAGCTGCTGGGCACCAGGCATCCCACGCAGCTGTACGGCTCGGCCATCGGGTTGATACTGCTCATTCGCTACTTCGTTGTCAATCGCCGCCGGACGCCCGACGGCTACCAGTTCTGGTCTTTCGTTCTGTGGTACTCCATACTCAGAGCGGTGATCGAGGAGACCTTCAGGGCCAACCCACTGTATGCCCTCGGATACATCAACCAACACTGGGGAGTGGGCCTGTTCACCCTCACCCAGCTGGTGACGCCGCCCATACTGCTGGTGGCATGGTACTTCCTCAATCGGATCCTTCGCGACGATTCCTCGCGACCTTAAGTTGCAGATCTTAGGGCGGAGGGCTCACATTTCGGCAAATATGGGGTGCACGCCCCATTCTTCCGCACGGCTACCGAATGGTATCATTTAACTGGAGTTTCGAGGGACCTCTTTGGGAGGTGGTAGCTGTGGAATGGATCGCGGTGATATTGTTTGCCGCAGTCGTCGTGTGGTTTGGCTACTCGGCCCTTCACAATGCGGAGGGCGAGATGCCCATCGACGAAGACGAGATCGAGCACAAGGCTCAGTAGCAGTAGTGACGCATCTTAAGTGACGAATACTCGACGTTGCTGATGCAACGATCTGTTGTTCCCCCCTCGGTCTACGGAGCTGGGATGGCGTTCATCCCGGCTCCTTTCGTTTTTGTGAGCTTCCTTCAGGTATAATGACATCAGGAGGCTGAAGGGGGAGACGACGGATGCCGCCGTTGGAGACGGGACAGACACTGGTGGTGGAGGTTGGCGATGTCGGCCACGCTGGCGACGGCGTCGCCCGGCACTGCGGCTACGTTCTGTTCATCGCGGGTGCTGCAACCGGTGATCTGGTACGCGTAGAGGTCACTGCAGTGGGACCGGCTCACGGACGGGCCCGCATTGTCGAGATACTGCGGCCGTCTCCCGAGCGAAGCGAGCCCCCCTGTGAATACTACGGATCCTGCGGCGGCTGCCAGCTGCAGCACATCTGCTATCGGGCTGAGCTCGAGTACAAGCGGCAGTGGGTGAGACAGGCGGCCTCCAGGATCGGCGGAGTCGACCATGCGCCTGTGGAGGCAGTTCTCAGTGACGGATCCCCATACGGCTACCGCGCCAGGGCGCGGCTTGCCGTGGCCGAGGGAGCCGGTGGGGAGGTTACAGTAGGTTTCAGGAAGTGCCGGAGCGCTGAGGTGGTTGACGTGGCCAGGTGCCCGATACAGGTGCCGCGAAACGGCTTGATCCTGAGTGGAATGCGAGAATTGATTGCCCGGGGCGCGATGATGCTGTCTGATGGGGACCAGCTGGAGATCAGAAGTGCAGGGAAGGACAGTCTGCTCGTCTACATTCCTGAAGGAGGCGGGAGGATGGATGAGGAATCCGCCCGGCTCCTGCTGGACCGGGTTCCGGAGCTGACCGGCATTGCCGTTCAGACTAAGGGGGATGCAGTCACGCTGGCGGGAAGGGGCGAGGTGGCGTATTGCCTCGACGGGCTGGAGATGGTAGCCTCGGCCCCGGTCTTCACGCAGGTGAATCATCGGGGGGCCCGAATCCTGTACCGACGGGTGGTTGAATTGGCGGGGTTGAGCGAGGATGATGCAGTTGTGGAGCTGTTCAGTGGAGTGGGGGGACTGACTCTGCATCTGGCCGCCCGCGCCGGAGCGGTCTTTGCTGTGGAATTGCATCCGGGGGCGATCCGGGATGCCCGGCGGAACGCGGAGAGAAACGCCCGGAGAAACGTCATCCACTGGCAGGGCGATGCAGCGGATGGTCTTCAGCAGTATCTCGCCTCCTGTGGTCGTCCGGAGGTGCTGGTGATGGATCCCCCCCGCGGCGGCTGTCCCCGCCCGCTGCTCCACCTCATCTCCGGCTTGCAGCTGCGAAGGATTGTCTATGTTTCCTGCGATTTCGGCACCTGGGCCCGCGATGTGGGGCGCCTGGTCGCCGGGGGTTGGAGACTGCGTCGCGCAGTCCCGGTGGACATGTTCCCGGAAACTGCCAATGTCGAAATTGTCTCGGTATTTGATGCGAAGGGCAGGGAAGAGGATTGAAGGGTGCAGCCGACCCCGCGGTGAAGTGGGCGGTCACGACGGCCGAGCCTCTGCCGCAGGCGGGAGCGAGATACCAGTGGCGTCGCCGACTGGGTTGGGGACCGCCGTTTGTGCCCTTTTCGCGACGTCAACGATATGATCCGGGGGCGGTGATGGACGGCGCCCGGAGCGTGCTCACCGCAGCTGTTCCGTACTGGCATCCGCACAGCGGGCCGGGCGGAATCTCTCGCAGCTCCCGGGGGCAGGATTATCACCATGTGGTGCGGGCCCGGGTGCGCCAGATCCTGACGGATCTGGCCGGTGAGGACGCGGCGGCCCGCGCCCACATCCAGTCAGACTCCGGCCCGCTGGAGGAGAGGGCCTTCGCTCTCAAGTCTGGTCTGGGTTACCTGGGCTACAACGCCGCGCTGTTCGTGCCGCCCTACGGTTCGTGGGTTTTTCTGGGAATGGCGGTCACCGATGCAGTCATCGAAGGGGATGATCGGCCTCTGGGCCAGTTGTCGGATTGCCTGCAATGCGCGGACTGCATCCGCGCCTGTCCCACCGGGGCCCTGTTTGCTCCTCATCGCGTGAACCCGTACCGCTGCCTGTCGTATCTCACCCAGAAGCGCGGCTTCCTGCCGGTCGCCCTGAGGAGGGCATTCGGCGGGCGGATATTCGGTTGTGACTCCTGTCAGGATGCCTGCCCCGTCAATGCGGAGGCCCAGCGGGGGATTGCCGCCTTCGTTCCGGACGAGGTCGATCGCCGGTGCGACCCGGTGTCCATCCTGCAGATGTCCCGCTCGGAGTTTGAATTGGAGTGGGCGGGAAAGAACGCAGGCTGGAGGGGCCGGCAGACTCTTCGCCGCAATGCGGTCATCGCCCTGGCCAATACCGGCCGGCGAGAGCACATCCAGGTGCTGGCCGAGTGCCTCGATGATGCGAGCCCGGTAATCCGGGGGCACGCCGCCTGGGCACTGGCCGAACTCGCAGCCAGGACGGAACAGATGCTTTCTGCAAATACGCGAGCGCGCCTGATACGGCTGGCGACGAAAGATGAGGATTCGCGGGTTCGGCTGGAGGCGGGGAGGGCCATCGTCACAAAGGATGGATGATTGTGCGGGAGAGCGGATTCTCGAGAGTCGCGGACAGTATTGTGATAACTGACATCCCTGTGCGAAAGCCGCGGTCGCAGGAGGCGAATCGATTCACTCCCGCGGCCGCACACAGGAGAAGCTGTTCCCGCATCGAATACAATAGAGTGAAGGTCTGTGTTTTTAGCCACTGTCTGTGATCCCCTCCAGACATGGGAATCGGACATCCAGCCAATTCGCGTTTTAGAGACCGCGGTGTGCGGGTACATTAAGGGGAGTCGGTTGGACGGGATTTCAGCTGGGCCTTTTCAACCTGCGATTGAGAGCCGTAGATGGTATAATCAAGAACACCACATCAGGGGACAGATCCGGGAGGCTTGGACTATGGCTATTATTGTGGTGGGTGTCAGCGTTTTGCTCCTCGGGACGTATCTGGCTGTGGACTATGTCTTCACGCGATACCACCACACCCGTAAGTCAATTGTGATACTCAGTGCTGAGGCGATCGCCTGTCTGATCCTCGGGGCGGTTCTCGGGTTTGGCCTGGCGGAGCTGGCCTGGTACTATCACGTCAGCTTCACCCTCCTCATTGCACTACCTGCATTTTCGGTGCTATCGTTGGTTACCGTGGAGACGTGGCATCGATTGAAGCAGTCAGACGCCGATTCTGAGGTCGGGGCAATGCGCAGGCGGATTCAGGATCTGCAGGACGAGTCTGACCGCCTTACGTGGCGGATAGACAATCTGGAGCGGAAGAAGAAACACCTGGAGCGCGAGCACGACGAGGACCTGTTTCGCCACAGGAAGCTGAGCAACGAGATTCACCGCTGGCAGAGCGGTTCGGGCATGGAGCGGATCCGCACCATGCGGGTGGAGAGCTGGACGGAGGGCCTAGCCAGACTTTCTCTGGATGAGATCGCCGAGGAGAGAGCAAAGCTACAGGAGCAGCTTGACAGTGACAGGGAGGCGGACCGCGAGGAGATCCTGAAAGTCAAGCTGGCGCTGACAGAACTGGAGTACCTCAGGCGGATGATGGAGGAGCCAAATCAGCAGCTGCAGGCACTCAGGGATTCCCTGGAGGAGTGCCAGGCGCGCAAGTCCGAAATTGACGCCGAGATCCGCAAACTGGATCATCAGATCAGGTCCTGGATGCAGGACAGGGAAGTGTCGGCGGACAGAAAGATTGAGCTTCGATGAGCAGCAATCCAAGTTCAGGAGGTGAGTGTACCTGGCGGTGGTAACGACCGCGCAGGTCAGGACAATGAGTCACATCAGCACGTATGCCACCGATCTTCAACTGAACCCGGTGAAGGGTCAGCGGGCTGCGGACACCGACCGGTCGTGGCAGCTGTTCCGCGAGGCACTGGCTGCTGTGGCGGAGGAGAACGACGGTTATGTCAGTGACTCCATCACCAACTACTATGGTCACCAGCGGAAATGCACCTTCTCCCTCATCGTGCCCAAGTTCCGGTATGGATTGGGTGTCGATGTGGATGAGAAGACGGGCAAGGTTTCCTTCGTCTACGACGCCTACGGGGTCAGAGAGGAGATCATCAACGATCTCAAGGACCGGGTAATGCAGACCTTCACGGCCCTGGCCGTATCGAGGACCCTGCAGGACATGCAGTACCAGGTCGAGTTAGATGAACGCCCGGAAGAGCAGTCGTCTTCGGGGCGCAGGCAGGTAATGGTTCGGGGGGTGATGTGATGTCTCAGAGAGTTGAGGTGGAGATCACCCGCGAGGGCAAGATGAAGATGGAGTTCATCGGCTTTGCCGGTGAGGATTGCTTTGACGAGGCGGAGCGCATTCAGAATGCCCTCGTCGCCCTGGGGATCAGGACCGACGTGGTGAATACAGTGCGCAAGCCCGGTGGCCAGATCGAGGCAGAACTCGGTCTGGATGAGAGGGATGCAGCCAAGGTTTCCACTGAGAAGTGAGTCGGGGGGAGGGGACCGCTCTGACCGTCGTTGATCCATCCCCGCCAGGAGGACTGCTGGAGAAGCTGGACGGCACCGAGGCCAGCTTCTTGGAGATATTCATTGCTCCCGACGGCACCCTGCAGATCTACGAGGCTTACTCGCAGGGAGAGGCTCAGCGCGTGGTGCAGATGCTGAGGGAGTTGGGGGTGAAGGCGGAGGTCACGTCCTCTTCCCCTTGCGGATGAAAGTCTGTTTTCGAAGGGAGGTCCTCAGCCCGTGAAGTCTCCCGAGATTGAGGGTCTGGATGACGGCTGGATTAGACAGGGTTTTCTGAAGCGCCGCAGCAACTATTCTCCCGTCATCCTGTTTGAGACCACCGATCCCAAGAGATTGGAACAGCTAAAACGCTTTGTCCTGGCCGATCCTTCCTGCAGTGAATACGATACCGTACTGGTGTACGATCAGTGGAGGGGGCTGGTGCGTCTCACAGAGCAGGAGGGACAGCTGGTCACTGCCGAGTACCGCAGGAACATTCCCGACACCCCCCTCGGGCGCCGGGTATCCGGCAACGACAGTGCCCGGCAGCTGGCGCACGTGAAGGCGGTCCTGAAGGAAGTCGATGACAAGCTGCAGAAGGACAAGACCCTGTTCATCATTCAGAACCTCTCTGAGAACCGGGAGTGGGAGACGGGGCTTCAGTCCGCCCTGCGTTCCTGGGCCACGGATGCGGAGCTGATCACTCAGGGTTCCACGATCTTTCTGCAGACGGCCGATTCCAGTGCCCTGCTGGACGACTTCACCCGCGAGCTGGTGGTCATACTCACAGTGGATCCGGCCACCACCAGGGAGAGACGCCACGTGATAGCCACGATCGCGGAGGAGCTCGAGACGGAGCTGCCGGGGCAGAAGCTGGCCGAGCTGGTGCTGGCAACGGCCGGTCTCAACCTGCATCAGCTGGAAAGCATCATGCTTGAGTCCTATTTCTCGCAGCAGCGTTTCGACGTTTCCAAGGTGAAGGAACTGAAGTCCGAGCTGGTCAGGAAGTCCGGCACCTTGGAAATCAGGGATCCCTTCTACAGCTTCCGCGACATAGGCGGGTACCAGGCGGTCAAGGATTTCATCATCAAGTACATCATCAAGGTACTGGAGGACAGTGAGAGAGCGGCGAAGTTCTCCCTGCCGCTGCCCAAGGGCATACTCTTCTTCGGTCCTCCCGGGACAGGGAAGAGTCTGTTTGCCAATGCCCTTGCCAGTGAGATCCAGCTTCCCTTTCTCCGTCTGTTGACTGAGAACATTTACTCCAAGTGGTTTGGCGAATCGGGCCAGAGAATGAAGAGCGCCATACGCATGGCCGAGAAGATGTCCCCGGCCATCGTGTTCGTGGACGAGATAGATCGCTTTGGCAAACGAACAGCCGGATACGGCGATTCGGCGGGGGAGGAGAGCAAGAGAGTCTTCTCGCAGTTTCTCGAGTGGCTGGGTGAACCTGACCGGCAGGCGATTATCATAGGAACGACCAATGTGCCCGATCAGCTGGACGAGGCCTTCCTCCGCACCGGGCGTTTTGACTACAAGATACCCTTTCTGTATCCGGGTGAGGAGGCCAGGGAGGAGATCCTGGCCGTGCACCTGGGGATGGTGCCGGGTGGAAAGGAGCGGGAGGTGCCCCTGGCTCTCTGCCGGGACGAGATCCTGGAGTTCCTCCGCAAGGAGATTGTCCCGCGGACGCAGCACTTCTCCTGTGCCGAGTTGGAGGAGCTGGTCTTGCGCACCAAGCGCATTGCCTTCGACCAGGGGGCGGAAAGCCTCGGTCCGGAGCACTTCATCGAGGCTGCCAGCACGTTCCGCATTGACGAGCAGCAGAGGAAGAACACCATTCGCGAGACCATGATGCAGGCCCAGCGGTTCACCGATGATCAGCAGTTCCTCAATTCCGTTCAGGAGGAGATGTCCCTCGGGGTCGCAGACGACTGAGGGACCTGTATGAGTCCTTCAAGGAGGGGGGAATTGCATCGCCCCCCTCCTGTCGGTCTTTCAGTCTTCCATGGGCTCGAATCGATCTTTGAGGCTTTCCATTACCTGCGGCAGGGTGGTGTATTCCATCTCGTCCAGAGGCAGGCGATGCGGTTCGAAGGGTCCCATGCTTCGGAGATAGTTGGCCACCTGGGTTGCCTCTCTGCGGGCCTCGTCGAAGGCCACGTCCTCGAACATGTCCTGTGGTCCCACGAGTTGACCGGTGGCGAGCTGAAAGCCCAGGGCGCAGACTCTGGGGGGGCCGTCAAAACGCGAGGGACGGGCGTCGTCGTTGCTGACAGGCATCAGGGGGCCGTTGTGGGAACCGCGCATCCAGCCACCCACCAGGTGCGGGTGGGCAAAGGCCTCCAGTACCTCACCGACCGCGGGAAAGCCGCTCTGGCACCTGACCACGCACACCGGGTCGTCCTTGCCCACGTATCTGCCGGCTGTGAGGTTCAGGCGCTGGGTGCTGGCGGCGACGGTTATGTCGCCCCTGCTTCCGTCGGAGGTCTTCCGGTAAATGGAGTTCACCACAAACCGGGCGGGGGCGCCGATGAATACCAGCATGTCGTACAGATCCTCGGGCATGGAGAAATCGATCTTCTTGCCTTCAATCAGATCGTATACCTCGAATATGAACCCCTGATGCATGGTGGGATCTATCACCAGGCCGGCCGTGTTGAAGGGGTCGGCGAAGATCTTGTACAGGGGCAGATTCCAGGCTCCCGGTTCCGTCTTGTCGGCCATGAACACTATGACGGGCTCGCTCTGTCTCTCGACGAACTGCATCTCGGCCACTCCGGGTCCGAGTCCCTTGACGTTTCCACTGAAGGCGTCGGCGAGCAGATCCTGTCCCGCACCGTACAGCTTCAACTCCTTGGCGACTTCTGTCGCCGCCGAGAAGGTGTCCCAAGCCAGCTGGTGTATGGCCTCGTTGTCGGTGCCGTGCCGGTGGGTCATGATCAGTTCCAGGTCATCCCCCACATATGTTACGTAGAAATCCTCCAGCAGGTCAGAGTCGGCCAGTTCGTCATAGGCGCACTCTATCAGCTCGGGGTGAACCAGTGTGTGCCCGACGTGTCCACCCACGTCAGCCTTTATGACGCTGAGGGTAATTTGCTCTGGCAATAAAACCCCTCCTATCCACTCTGCATGATACCAGACAATCAGGTGTATGCTGAAGGTGTCGGCCCGATGAGTCTTATCTTTCCCGGGACCGGTGGACGCAATGCCCGATCTCCAATATAATCAACCTGGACACAGAATGGGGGGTGGACTGGAAATGAGAGAGAAGGTTGAGCAGGTTCTCGAGAAGATCCAGGTTGCGCTGAAGGCAGACGGCGGCGGTGTCGAACTGGTGGACATTGATGACGGGGTGGTTTCTGTTCGTCTCACGGGCGCGTGTGTGGGATGCCCGATGGCCTCTATGACCCTCAAGAACGGCGTTGAGCGAATACTGAAGCAGGAGGTGCCCGAGGTAAAGGAAGTCAAGTCTGTGTGACTTCTCCGGGCATTGGAGATGAATGACATAATTGCCGCACCAGCGGTTATAATACTATCGTCCGCGAGGCCTGTGGCGAGGTTATTTTCGTCGGAAGGTAGCCGATAGTTGCAGGTCTTGCGGATTCGCCATTTCAGGTGCTTTCCCCTGCATCGCACATCCTGCAATTCAGCCGAGTAAATTGATACTGGATCACGCCAGGGGAAGCATTTCCTCTCACTTCACTGCGCGTTGCCTGCGCAGGTGCCGCCTGAAGCAGTGATCGTCAGTCCGGTGGATCGAGACTGAACTGCAGAGTTTTCCGGAGCTTGCGTGACAAGCGAAAGGCGGTCACGATTGCTGTCTCCGCCCCGCATGGTCGACAAGAAGGAGGGGGAGATTACGAGCAAATACGCGATGCAGGAGGGTTTGCACATGGATACTCACCGGCCCCGAGAGAACATCTATCCGACAGCTGACTCCTTCGGCCTGGGCATAATGCCGGTGCTGTTCTCCTGGTTGACGCCCGAGGTCCAGCAGCTCCGTTCGCGTTACCTGGTTGAACTGGGAAGGAACAGGGAAGACGCTTCCGGGACATCTGCCCACCTCGAGATCCACTGACCAAGGCATCTGAGACCGTCTTCTGAGCCCGCGAGTGGAGGGCATTCGCGGGTTGACATCCGTGCAGCGGCGCTGTTAGACTGATGTTCTCAGTTATGTTCACTGGATCGCCGCATCGTCGCCTGACTCACAATTGACGGTGTGGGTCGATTTCTATATACTATGAAGGTGCCAGGGGCGAGTAGCTCAGTGGAACGAGCACCTGCCTTACAAGCAGGGGGTCACAGGTTCAATCCCTGTCTCGCCCACAGCGAAGTCGCCGCGGTAGCTCAGTCGGTAGAGCAGGGGACTGAAAATCCCCGTGTCGGCGGTTCAATTCCGCCCTGCGGCACAGCGCGGGAATAGCTCAGTGGTAGAGCATCTGCTTGCCATGCAGAGGGTCGCGGGTTCGAATCCCGTTTCCCGCTCACGATCGGCGGCGTAGCCAAGTGGTAAGGCAGGGGTCTGCAAAACCCTTATTCGGCGGTTCGAGTCCGCCCGTCGCCTCACGATTTGGGCGGTTAGCTCAGGTGGCTAGAGCGCATGCTTGACATGCATGAGGTCACTGGTTCAAGTCCAGTACCGCCCAAATTGTGAGGCGACGGGCGGACTCGAACCGCCGAATAAGGGTTTTGCAGACCC
>JAWOBW010000087.1:0-3665 GCA_046484105.1 Bacillota bacterium | reverse complement strand
CAGGGTCATCCCGACCCACATGTCCAGACCCATCAGTACGTTGAGGATCACGCCTCCCGAGATCACCTGCAGCGTCATCTGCGTCAGCGTGTAAAACAGCAGCAGTATCAGCGACAGTATCCGGCTGCGCCCGTCGAAGCGCGCCCCCAGGATGTCGCTAATAGTCACCAGTCCGGTGCGGCGAATCCTCTTACGCCCAGCCAGGCCAGCAGGATCGGAGACCAGATGATGAAGGCCCCACCTACCCACCACCATGCGCTGATCCCGAAGTCGTAACCCATTCCGCCGAGGCCCATCACCGACCCGGCGCCGATCCACGAAGCCATCATAGTACCTATGAATACCGGAGTGGTTATCGTCCGCCCCGCAAGCGCAAAGTCGGCAAAGTCCGTCATCTTGCGCAGGTAGTAGGCGATGCCGATGACCAGAAGGAAGTAGATCGCCATGACCCAGTAAAATACCGACGGTACATCGTATTCCATAGTTGCGGTTCCTCTCCTCTCTTCTGCACTGCGTTTTCCTCTTCAGTCATTGTCCGAGTGTATCAGCGACGGTAATCCCCCTCACCACCTCCTCTCGTGGGCTGTTCGGGTCGTCGTATGAGTCTGCCGGCGCTCTCGTTGGTGAACTGACCGTCCCGCACCACGCACTTTCCGTTTACCAGGACCCAGGGGATGCCGGCCGGCTTCCGCTGGGGCTCCTCGTAGGTGGCCCCGTCCCGCACCGTCCGGGGATCGAAGACGGTGATGTCCGCCCTTTTCCCCCTCGCCAGGATTCCCCGGTCCTTCAGGCCGAGAATCTCGGCAGACTGGCCGGTCATCTTCCTCACCGCCTCCTCCAGGGTGAAGACTCCCTCCTCGCGGCAATACTTGCCCAGCACCCGCGGGAAGGTGCCGTAGCTGCGGGGATGAGGCTTCCCCCGGTGAGGCAGCGCGTCGCTGCCGACCACCTGGGCCGGGTGCCGCATGACCGTCCTGACATCCTCGTCGCACATGGTCAGCGTGATCACCATACCCGAGGCGCGGTTATCCACGAGAAGGTCAGCCAGTGCATCTCCCGGAGTCTTGCCCAGCTTCCGGGCAAGATCGGCCAGGGTCACATTCTCCACCGACGGGTCTTCCGGCACCCAGGCTACCAGGGCGCCGTCCCAGCCGCCGGCATCCAGGACGAAGTTCTCCCAGGAGCCGTCGTCGACGGTTTCGATGGTCTCAATGATGCGCGACCGCTCGGCAGGGTCATTCAATCGCTCAAGCAGTGCCGGCACGCCGCCGGCGTGGGCCCACGGGGGTATGAGTGCGCTGAGCAGGGTGCTGTTGGCGGTGTACGGGTACTGGTCCAGCCAGACCCTGACCCCGCGCCCGCGGGCGCGATCCACCAGGGCGAGGGCCTCCTCGACCTTGCCCCAGTTGCTCTGGCCCATGGCCTTGAAGTGAGACAGCAGCAGCGTGACGCCGGATCCCTCCGCCGCCCTGATCGACTCCTCCACCGACTCGAGCAGCTGGTGACTCTCACTGCGCATGTGGGTGGAATACATGCCGCCGAATTCACTCACCACCCGACACAGCTGGCGCATCTCCTCCCCGTCCGAGTAGCTTCCCGGAGGATACACCAGCCCACTGGTCAGGGCGAAGGCTCCCGCCTCCATGGCCTCCCTCACCAGGTCCTTCATCTGCTCCAGCTCCTCCGCCGAGGGAGGGCGATCTTCGAAGCCCATGACCGCGGTGCGCACGGTTCCGTGCCCGACTGAGGGCAGGAGGTTTATCGGCATGCTCTTTTCGTCGATCACGTCCAGGAGTTCAGAGAAGCTTCTCCAGTTCCACTCAATATCTTCCTCGCCAGTGATGGCGTCAATGTAGCGCTGCAAAAGGTCCATGTACTGATCGGAGCAGGGGGCCAGGCTGATTCCGCACAGGCCGATGTGCTCGGTGGTGACGCCCTGCAGAACCTTGGAATCGTAGGCGGGCGAGGCCCACGCGACGACATCAGCGTGGCTGTGCGTGTCGATGAATCCCGGTGCGACGATCAGGTCGGAGGCATCGATGGTCTCGTTCGCCTCCGCCCCGGAGAGATCCCCTATACCGGTGACAGCGTCACCGGTGACGCCGACGTCGGCCCGGTACCTGTCCCTGCCAGTGCCGTCGATGATCTGCCCGCCCCTGATGATGATGTCAAACATGCTCTCATCCTTCCCGCAATCAGCTGCAATCAGGTTGCGTTGGAAACTGCAAATCGAGGGGATACATGGGCCGCCGCACCTTCTCAAACGGGAGCCTCTCCAACCTCGGGCTGGAAATCCCCCGCGTGTCCACCTCCAGAATCTGCCGCGCGATGGGACCGAAGGCGGCCCGGTAGTGAACGGCCGACTTGACCGCGATTATCTGTCTGTCGGCCGGTTCGATGCCCAGGCTCCGCAGCATCTCCAGGTCCAGGGGCTGCATCCGCTTCTCCGCCAGGATTACATCGACGCCGCCGCATCTGAGCACGACGGTTCTGCCCATGCTGTTGTGCAGCCCGGTGAACATCGGTCCCTTATTGATGAACCTGCCGTCGGAGATGAGGCGGACGTGACCGGTCAGCTCGACCGGTTCTCCGTGCAGGTCGTCCGTCCTGCCGCCCGCGGTCACCCGCACCGACTCCCCGACACCCGCCTCGATGCAGGCGGCCACCGCCTCCGGGTCCGCGATTATGGCGACCACCGCATCCCCCACTTCGCGCCGGAGCAGTTCTGCCAGCAGGTCGGTTCCGTCGCACGAGGTCCCGGCGCCGGGATTGTCGCCGATGTCGGCCAATACCACCGGCCCCGGCCCCGTCCGGCCCGCCTCGACCGCCTCGTCCACCGGCACCGGACGCACCAGGAACTGCTCCCGCATCTCCCAGGCCCGATCCGACAGCTCCCGGGCGTACTCCCGCGCCAGCTCCGGCGCGTCGTCCGTCGTCACCGCGAAGCTCATGCCCGCCTCCCGGATGTCAGCGAAGGGGAAGCCGGCGGAGACGGTGATCGTCAGCACCCTGGGATCTCGCTCGAACTCGTGCGCCATGTCGAGGAGAATGCTCATGGGCTCGACCCCGGTGAACTGCGATTGCAGCGGGGGCAGCAGGGGCGGTTTCCCCAGCGCCATTGTGGGCCGGATCTCGCCGCGCAGCACCCGGGCCATCAGCTCCGCCGCCTCGCGACCGCGCTCGCCCGTGTCCACGTGGGGATACGTGTCGTATCCAACCAGGATGGTGGCGGTCTCAACCATCTCCTCCGTTATGTTCGCGTGCAGGTCCAGGGTGCTGATTATCGGCACATCGCCCACCTGATCCCGGATTGTCCTCAGCAGGTGCCCCTCGCAATCCTCGATGTGCTCCGCCACCATGGCCCCGTGCAGGTCCAGCAGGACCCCGTCCACCCGGGTCATGTTCTTCAGGCGGGTCATGAACTGGTCCAATAGGTAGTCGTAGGCTTCCTCCGTGACGTATCCGGAGGGAAGGGCCATGGTCCAGATGGTGGGCATCAGGGTCATTCCCGTCCGCTCTGCCACCTCGATGAACCCTCCCTGGCAGGTGTTCGTGCCCCGATAGTAGTCGATGATGGACTGGCCGGTGAGAAGCCCGGGAAACAGCGTCTCCTGTTCAAAGGCGGCGAGATCGGTTTCTATCACGGAGAAGGTGTTGGTCTCATG
>JAWOBW010000085.1:0-3527 GCA_046484105.1 Bacillota bacterium | reverse complement strand
TCCGCGAATGCGGAGAGGGTGGGGCGCGGGGATTGCAGCCTCCCTGGCGTTGTCAGTACCGGAAGAGCGCCGCGATGGCGCGGTCCTCGGCCGGCATCCGCCGCCTGGGAACGGCGTAGACGGCGCCTCCGTTGTTGAGCGTGTACACTGCTGCCAGGTCCAGAAGATCCTCGCTGTCGGGACAGTCCTGTTCCGTCAGTTCCACCCGGGCGGTCTCCTCGCAGTAGATCCCCCAGCAGTGACTGCCGATGGCAGTGAAGAGCGAATCCACCCGTCCGGCGTGGGCGGCGACGACGACGGCGCGGACATCGTCCGAGGTCAGGCCAGTACTGATGCCCGCACGGTAACGGGCTGCCGCCTGTTCCTCCTCGCGGCGGAAATGGTCGCGAACCAGGTCCCAGGCCTCCTTGTGCAGCTCCTCAGCAGATAAACGGTCCGGGCTGCCGGTGATGCCGCCCTCGGCCAGGTTGGGATGTGAACTGCACTCGCGGTAGATGGGAAGCAGGTAATCCACCCCGGCGAGCACCAGGGGAGCGCGGTCATCCCGTAGCAGCTGCCGGACGCCGCGATCAATCTGGGTGAAGAAGCGCCGGAGATCCTTCTTGGCATCCTCGCTGCCGTATCCCTGGCCGTGATAGATGGTGGTGTGGCCTCCCCGGCGGTCGGACATGGTGCTGTGGTACTGCACAGAAGATCCCATGTCGTCAACTCCCAGGGCCTCCTCCAGGCTGGTGGGGATGTTGCCGGTGTCCTCGACCGGATTGAGGTTGAAGCGGCTCCCCTGGAAAAAGCGAACCCGGTTCTGGCTCAGGGCGAGGACGAAGAAACGGCCATCTCCCGTCAGCAGCGGCAGAAGGGGTTTGACGTGGAACCGGTCCGCGATCGTCACCAGGGGATTGAATCGCAGCGGCAGTCGGTAGTACCGGAAGACTCTGGGGGCGGCGAAGAGGGCCAGCCCGTCGCTCTGGTGCTGCCAGAACATGCGGTCAGCAGTCAAATCGTCGGCCGGCCGCAGCAGCTCGTCGACCTCCCGCGTCTTCATTCCGCGGGCCGCGAGATCGGCCCGGGCCTGGCGGAGCAGATTCCTGCACTGGGTTTGGTCTCCCTGGATGGCGGTTCCCACCCGGTGCGTGGGCATGTACAGCGATACACGGGGTCCCGCACCTTCCGGCGTGAGTTTGCGGATGTCATTGAGGGTCAGAAGATCCATATCGGTCCCCCTCACGTGGTGGTTTCCTTGGCTTACATCATTCTTCAGGGGTACATTACTCATTCTCCCCGTCCCCGGGGTATTCCTGTCTGGCGGTGATGTTTCTCCGTGGGGAGGGCTTACTCATTTCGCAACCGACCGGCAAACGCCTGCACTTCATTCGTTTCGAAATTCTTTTGCAGTGACAGAAGGAGTTAAGGCCTCGCTGTTGAAATGGTCAATTAGCGGAGACAGGACGGAGGAGAGACCCTTGGCCAGCTGCGACGAGGCCCGCAGGGGCGATGAGGAGGAGGCGGCAGCCCGACCCAGTTCGCTGTTCATCAGCGGGTACGCGAAGCTTCCGGAGGGCATCACTGCCAGTGAGATGTTCAGGGTGGTGGGGATAGGTCTGGAGGTCGAGCGGGAGACGGGCGTGATAGTGGCCGCCGATTGCACGCTGGCGACGGGAGTCGGGAGACGGTTTTTCGAACAGATTGTCAAGGGTCGGCGGCTGGTTGACGATTTCCCCCTCCTAATTGACGAGGTGGAGGAGAGGTACCACGGAAACGCTCAGAAGGCCCTGGTGACGGCCCTGAGAATAGCCAGGGACAAGTTCCGGGCCTGTCGCGACAAGGCAAAATAGAACGCATGTCAGCCGACTCAGACGGACGGCCGCTGGGGCCGGCCCTAAGAGCTGCGGCAGCCAGCATAGCCCTGGGCAGCCGGGTGACCCCCCGGCGCCGCGAAGGGTCATGAACCGGCTCACTGATAGTGGGGCCGGTTTCGTTTTCCCAGAGGGAGGGATTGATGGTGCGGGAGGTCAATGTATCAGAGGTGCGAGACGTGGTCAGGGATCTGTGCATAAAGTCAAACTACTACCTTCCGGAAGAGGCACTGGACGCGATGAAGCGAGCGGCGGAGGAGGAGGAGTCACCAGTAGGTAGGGAAGTGCTGGAACTGCTGATCGAGAACGCTGAGACTGCGGCCCGGGAGCAAATGCCCATCTGTCAGGATACGGGCACCGCGGTCATCTTCCTGGAGGTGGGGCAGGACGTCCACTTCACGGGGGGAGGCTTGGTGGAGGCCATCAACGAAGGAGTGCGGCGCGGCTACGCCGACGGCTACCTGCGGAAGTCGATGACCGTCGACCCCTTCTTCCGCGACAACACCGGCGACAACACGCCGGCGGTCATCTACACCGACATCGTCGACGGCGAGGGGATAAAGATCAGCATTGCTCCCAAGGGAGGGGGAGCGGAGAACATGAGCGTCGCCCGGGGACTGACTCCGGCCGGCGGAATGGAGGGCGTCAAGAAGTTCGTGGTGGAGACCGTGGACCGGGCTGGCTCCAACCCGTGCCCGCCGATAGTGGTGGGCGTGGGCGTCGGCAGCACCATGGACAAGGCCATGCTCCTGGCCAAGAAGTCGCTGCTCCGACCACTGGGTACTCCCAGCCCGCACGAGCACATCGCCGAGCTGGAAAGGAGCACCCTGGAGGCGGTCAATGATCTGGGCATAGGCCCCCAGGGCCTCGGGGGACGCACCACGGCGCTGGCCGTGCACATCGAACCCCATTCTTCGCACATTGCCTCGTTGATTGCAGCGGTGAACATCCAGTGTCACGCTGCGAGACACGCTTCGGCGACCATATAGGAGGTGAATAGCGGATGGAAAAGAGAATTGAGACACCCCTGACCGACGAGGTTCTTCAGTCACTGAAGGCCGGCGACAAGGTTCTGATTGACGGGGTGATATACACCGGGAGGGACAGCGCTCACGGTCGGCTGGTAGAGACGATGGAGCGGGGCGAGGAGCTGCCCGTCGATTTCACCGGACAGATCATATACTACGTGGGACCCTGTCCGGCCAAGCCGGGCGATCCCATCGGCTCGGCCGGTCCCACCACCAGCGGCCGGATGGACGCATACACACCGGCGATGCTGGAGGTGGGCCTGAAGGGCATGATCGGCAAGGGCAATCGCTCCGGGGAGGTTGTCGAGGCCATCAAGAAGTACGGGGCGGTCTATCTTCTAGCCATGGGAGGTGCCGGCGCCCTGCTGGCCAAGTGCGTCAGGAAGGCCGAGGTGGTGGCCTACGAGGAACTGGGTCCGGAGGCCATCTATCGCCTGGAGGTTGAGGACTTCCCCGTGGTGGTGGGAATTGACACCGAGGGCAACGACATATACGTGGAGGGCCGCAAGGCCTACGCGCGGTAGCGAAAAGAGGAGGGAGATCAATGTCTCTGAGGGATGATGCTCTCAGGCTGCACAGAGACAACGTGGGAAAAATTGAGGTCATCAGCAAGGTGCCCGCCAGAAATGCCGATGACATGACCCTG
>JAWOBW010000019.1:0-6843 GCA_046484105.1 Bacillota bacterium | reverse complement strand
GCCCGACCGCCCCCCCCGACCGGATCCACCACGTACACCGGCAGACAGTCCGATGCGAAGACGGCCAGGTGCACTGCCGGCCGCCTCGCCATCATCGCGTCCGCCGGTGGGCCCACCCACCAGTCCAGCGGCTCCTGCTCACCCCGTGGCCCGTCCACCCTGATCACATCAGTCCCGTGCACCTGCTTCACCGTCTGCACCGACCGGGGCACTCCGGGGGGCAGGCTGCGCAACAGGCGGCGACGATTCTCCCGGACGGATTCCGGGTCATCGCCAACGGAGCCTCCCAGATTGAGCGTCTCATAGGGTGGCCTGCTGACGCCGCCGGTCCGGGTGGTGAAGGCGGCATGCAGATTGAGATCGACTCCCGTCACGCGCCAGAGGGAGAGCGGCCCGGCACTCCCGGTGGCATTCTCCGTCACTACCCGCGTCCACTGCACCATTGTCCACGACCCTTCGATGACTCATTTTTCTCGCTTGCGGATGCTCCTTCCTCCTTCCCGGTATCGAACCAGGATGACATCCTCGCCAATCTTGATGATGTCATTCCATCTGATGACGTGCTCCCGCCCTCCCGAGAACAGCCCCCATATGCCAGTGGGGACTGGAATCACCACCGAGGTGATCCTGCCGTTGTCGAGGTCTATCTCCAGGTCGTCAATCAGTCCCATGACCCGACCGTCCTCCAGGTTTATGACCTCGAGGGAGGCCAAGTCGGAGATGCGTATCATGTCAGACCCTCCTCACCCATCAGACAGAGGTGCAGTCCATGATACAAGCTATGCAGTGAGGAACCCGTTTTACCCCCCACGAGGGGAGATTGAGGCGCTAGGGCAGGGAATGTCCGGAATCGCCCCACCGGGGAAGAGAGGGACCTGGGTCCGGGAGGGGAGCGTCGGCGCGGACGTCTCCGCTTTTGCGGATAAAATCAGACAGGACCTGCAGGAAGGCAAAACGAAATTGGAAGGACTCATCCGAATGAGGAGAAGAGACATCTTCTGCAGCCGTCACGCACAGGACGGGGAAGAGCACGCACCACCAGTTCTCTCCCTCTCCACTCCCGATGTCGACGGTCAGTGCCCAATACTTGCCAGCCGGGACTTCCAGCTCACCGTAGGTTCGGTGGGGGAATTGTCGATAGACCACATCCGCGCTCACAACCTGATCCTTGCCGGCATCTCGCACCACTTCCCGCGCCAGTTCCGCCACGCGCCCGCACCGGGCGATGACCAGCCGGCGGGCCGCGAAGAAGTCCTCTGCTTCCTCCAGGGCCGGCTTCAGGTATTCGAGGATTCGGTCGCGAACCTCAAACTTCAAGGCCTGGTCCTGGTCGGCATCAGAATGAGCCGCCACGTGGAGGCGGAGCAGCCGGACCGGTTCCGCGGCGGCAACGGCGTCAGCGGGGGGCGCGCACAACAGCAATCCAATCACCGCTATCACGGACAATCGCGCGGTCATCATTTGATGAACCCCTGCATCCGCTCGAGCGCCGCCTTCTCCAGCCGGGACACCTGCGCCTGGGATATCCCGATCTCCCTGGCGACTTCCATCTGAGTCTTCCCCCGGAAGAACCGCAATTGGATGATCCTCTGCTGCCTGGGCTCGAGCTTCACCATCGCCTCACGGACGGAAATCCCGTCCATCCAGCGGGAGATGTCCTGCTTGTCGTCACTGATCTGATCCATCACGTGAATCGGATCGCCGCCGTCCTGGTAGACGGGCTCAAACAGCGAAATGGGATCCTGGATGGCATCCAGGGCATAGACGATCTCTTCCGGGTCAACATCCAGGTGCTCCGCGATCTCCTCGATGGTGGGTTCCTGGGAATTCTTGTGCACGAGAGAGTCCTTGGTCTGCAGCGCCCGGTAGGCCACATCTCTCAGAGAGCGGCTCACCCTTATCGGGTTATTGTCGCGCAGGTAACGTCTTATCTCACCCACGATCATGGGGACTGCGTAGGTGGAAAAGCGGACATTCTGACTCAGGTCGAAATTGTCGATCGCCTTCATCAATCCCACGCAGCCGACCTGAAACAGGTCATCGACCGGTTCACCGCGGTTGTTGAAGCGCTGGATCACACTCAACACCAGGCGAAGGTTCCCCTGGATCAGCTCCTTGCGCGCCGCTCCGTCTTCCTTCTTCTGCATCTCGCGAAAGAGCCGCCGCATTGTATCATTGTCCAGGACGGGAAGCTCTGAGGTGTTCACTCCGGCGATTTCAACCTTGCGCACTGAGATCGATCCTCCTCACCATCACCCCTACCGAATCTGCCTGCGATAAGAGTATGGCTCACAGAGGTCAGATTTATGCGCATTGAGTGGAAAATGCTACTTGTACTTGTTTTTATTGGGTGGCATCTTCACTGACATCATGGACTCTGCCCGGAAAAATGGACTCTGCCCGGAGCACTGTTCAGTCCGCGCGGTGAATGGTACTGTGTGGTAGGATCATTTCGCAGTTGGCCGAACTGCGTCATGGCGTCAGAGGGTATGAGGGGAAGTGACACATGTCAGGTGCAGCCAGGCTGACTACAGCTCTGGCCTCTTTCCTCGCCATATGGGTGGTCAACCTGTCGGTACCGATCACAGCAACCCCCGCATTCGCCACATACGGTGAGAGAATGACAGTCTCCGCGTGGATTCTCAGTCTCCTGGTGTGAGGCACATGGTCATCGGCCGTCACTTTTCTCTGCTGTTACGCGGCACTTGTGGTGTTCAGCGAATCCCGAAACGGCATCAAACTGCAGAGGTCGGATCGTTTCGGTCCGCTGAAGTCGGTTCTCATCGGCATCGCCGTCGGAATCCCGCTGGCAGCAGTCAATGTCCTGGGAGCCGTCGGCGGCAGACTCGAACTTCTGAGCCTGAACGATCCCATCTCCCCCGCCTTCCGCGCCCTGTCACCGGGAATCTCGGAGGAGGTGATCTTTCGCTTCTGTCTATACGCATTCTGCCTTTGCCTGGTCAGAGACGACCTGCAACAGGGGGCGGTGCGCATCCTGTGTCTGGTCACCCTGGTGGTGCCCCACGTCCTGCTGCACCTGCCGGACCTGCTGCTGATCAGTCCGGCGGAAGCGGTCGCCTCATTCGCCATGCTGTCTCTGCTCTTCGGCCTGCCCATGGCGCTGCTGCAGTTGAGAAGAAATCTGGTCTCTGCCATGTCACTGCACTGGTTCATTGATTTCGTGCGCTTCATGATGGTGAGCGTCTGATTGGTCATAGTTGGCCCTCGAGGTACGGGACGATCTCTCCCAGCGTGCGCACCGACGGCCTGCGGTCCTCCCTGCCCCGACGGTCAAACAACAGCGCATCCATGCCGACGCTGCGCGGCCCGCAGAAGTCCCAACGGGGGTCATCCCCCACGAAGAGGCAATCACCCGGCTCGACGGCAAAGAGATCGCTGACATGGCCATACACCTCCGGCGCGGGCTTGCGCAATCCTATGTCGCTGCAGGATACCATCCTTTCGAAGAACTGGCTCAACCCCCGGTCCTCGAGATCACGCAACCACTCCACCCCGGGACATCCCCACGGCGTGTTGGACACCAGGCCGAGCCGGTAGCCGCGTCCTGTCAGGGATGTCAGGGTCGAATGGGCGCCGGGCACGGTTCTGCCGACAGCCGTGACCGCCCGGGTGAAGGCAACCGCGGCCGACTCCAGCACTTCGGTCCTCTCCACGGCGAAGATGCGGGCGAGCCGCCTCTCGAGGGGCCTGACCCGGTTGTCCGGGCTCTCATAGTCCTCGGAAAGGCCCCTGGCCCACATTGTCTCGCCGGGAGGCACTTCCTCGCCCGCCTCCAGTACGGCCGACCGCGCCGCCGTGAGGGCCTCACGCAAGACCTGGTGAAACTGATCATTCCGGTAGAAATCGACCAGTGTGCCGCCGTAATCGAATAGAACCACAGACCACTTCCCCACGGTCCACCCCTCCAGTTCACATCGGGCCGGCGCTCCATTCACAGTGGACCCGGCAGTCAGCTACTCCCAACGGAACATCCGGGCCGCAGCGGCCGTGGCGACCACGCAGATCGCCGTAAGCACCGCCACCTCCGTCAGGTGCTCCGACATGGGCTCACCAGACCACAGCCCCTGCAGCAGTGTCACCACGTGGGTGAGGGGAATGAATCGCGCCAGGCTGCGCATCGTCTCGGACATGATCTCCTGCGGCACCGTCGCTCCGGAGAGACCGAGCATCGGGAAGATGAGTACATTACCCATCACCGTCGCCGCGCGGGCGCTGGGTGCCAGGCTGGCCAACAGGTAGCCCAGAGCGAGAAAGGCCGCCGCCCCCAGGAATACACCCAACGCAAGAGCCGCCAGGGATCCGACCGGCTGCGCCCCGTACACAATCCCGGCCAGCAGAAACAGCAGGAGAATGCCCAGCGTAATCATGGCGAAGGAGACCACCACATCGCTGATGATGTAGATCAACGGGCGAAGGGGAGTCGCCCAAAAGCGACGGAGAACACCGGCCTCACGACGGGTGGACACCTCGATGGCAACACCAACCAGGCCGACGACGCCGATGACGATGGCCGCATAACCCGGCACATGGATGCCCAGGTCTGCGGCACCGGACACCGGTGCGGCCACTTCCAACATCACGAGAAAGGCCGGCGCGAAGAGCAGGGTGAAGAACACCGAAAGTGGGTCCCGCAGAAAGAGCAACGCCTGAACCCTGATCAGGAGAGTAGCCCGGGGGAGTTTCACCCCCAGGCCCTCGCAGAACCGGACATGAGCCTCTCAACTCATCCGGCTCCCATCATCCAGTCGTACTCCATAGGGTACGTTATGCTACAGGCTCCTCCCTTACGGTTGACCTGGTAGATAACTGGGTGACTCAGCACTCCGCAACATCTGCCAAGTGTGGCTCATCCCACCCGTGGATTGACCCCCATTTGCCAATGCGCGAACAAGCTCGGCTGACGTTTGGCAATCTTCCTGAGCCAGTGCGTGGCCCGCCGTTGGCGATTAGCAAATCTTTTGTATTTGCTGCACGCCCAGCGAACCAGTGCACGTTCAAGATGTTGTAGCAGTGCTCGTAGTTCCGATTTGTAGAAGCGCCCATAGTAGTTGATCCAACCCCTTACTTTCGGGTTGACCATCTCGGAGAGATCCTCAAGAGTCTTGTTGGGCTTCAGATGCATGCGCCATCCTCGAATGGCCTGACGTATGGCTTTCTTCGCCTTGTCACTGACCGCTGGAGTGAAGTTGATGAAGTGCTTACCGTATCTATTCTTCGATGCGCGCGGCCGAAAAGTGTAACCCAGAAAATCGAAACTTATCTCCGGGTACTCACCCCTGCGGTCATCGTCTTTGCAATAAACGATGTGCGTCTTTTCCGCATGGAGCTCCAGACCACATTCTCCCAAACGCGCCTTCAATTCATCATGCAGCCTTTTCGCATCCTCTTCGCTGCGACAGTGCACCACAGCATCGTCAGCATATCGCGCGAACGGTTTGCGAGGATGGTTCCGAGCCATCCACAGGTCAAAAGCATAATGAAGGAACAGATTGGCCAGAAGCGGACTGATGACCCCACCCTGCGGGGTACCCTTCTCTCGATGCACAACCGTGCCATCAGGCATCTGAAACGGTGCACGGAGCCATCTGCGGATGTACAGAAGGATCCATGGACTGTCTGTGTGCGTCCGCACAGCCTTCATCAACAACTCATGGTCAATGTTATCGAACAGACCCTTGATATCGAACTCCAACACCCAGTCATACCTCCAGCAGCGCTGCCGTGTAACGGCAACTGCGTCGATAGGTGACTTTCCCGGGCGATATCCATAGGAGTCCGGATGGAAGCGGGGCTCTATTGAAGGCTCAAGGTAGAGTTTGACGACCATCTGCGCCACCCGGTCAGCCACGGTGGGCACTCCGAGTATGCGTGTTCCCCCACTCTTCTTGGGGATCTCCACTGCCTTCACAGCTGGAGGAAAGTAACTGCCGGAGGACATCCTGTTCCAGATCTTGTACAAGTTGCCCTTAAGATCTGTCTCGAATACCTCCAGACTCTCGTCATCAATCCCCGCTGCTCCCCTGTTCGCTTTTACTCTTCGAAACGCCTCCAACACTGCGTACTTGGAGATCTCATACGACTTCGTCATGTTCACCGGTTCCTCCCTTACGGTTGACCAATGTTCATAACCGGACAACACAGCCCCTTCGCTCCACTCCCGTTACGGAGTTTCCTCACTACTACGAGCTGTTCCGCCCCTGCTCTCTGCATCGGTACTTTCGTCCTCGCGGGTCCTCCGCTTGAAGTTTTTCCCTTGACATCAAAGAGCAGGTTCCCACGTTCTCAACCGAAGCCTGTGCCACGTTCACGCCGCCTTAATGCCGGCCACCGCCTGGACAGTAAGCAGGTTTCCTCCAGACTTATCCCGGGCTAACAAACACCTCCCGGTTTTGATGACGTCTTGGCTTTTTCGACACTTCTTCAGCGGTTCACTTGCGTTCGTCTCCATTGGCACTCACCTGACGAGGTCTCGCCTCGCCTTTTCCGTAACGCTCACCACCATGGCTTTTTGACCACAGCAGCTTACGGTGGTTTGAAGCCTCCACCTGCATGGCGGCTCCGAGGGGCCCTCCCTCATCTTCGGTCAAACACAGGTTCGGACCTCATACAGTCCGTCCCCTTCGTGGCACACGTTTGTCCATGACGCGGTACAGCTCGTCCTCGTCCAGGCGTTTTTTCGAATAGACCCTCGAGAGGACAGTATCGGAGAACTGGTCCTTGAGGCTGAGTTTACTCCCTGGTTCCAGGATTCTCTGGGCCACCATGGCCAACACGGATTCCTTCTCGGCAGGTGTCAAACCGGGCAATACCCCGTCCATCTTC
>JAWOBW010000210.1:0-19370 GCA_046484105.1 Bacillota bacterium | reverse complement strand
CCGGGAGGGATCTGCTGATCGGAAGAGTCGAGGTGCTCACCTCCGGGGATGATGAGAGTGAGACCGCGCCGCCGGCGAGGATCGGAGGGGGGGCCGTCTTTCGCGGGGACCGGATGGTGGGTTGGGTGGACGAGGGCGACATCATGGGTTGGTTCTACGCCACCGGTCGGGCGGATCACACCACCCTGACGATTCAGGCCCCGGGGGACGACATTCCCGTCAGCGTGGACATCTCGCGCATGATCAGCGAGATGCGTCCCGCGGCGGATGACGGCGAGGTGCGGGTGGAGCTGAGGGTCAGGGCGGAGGGGTCGATTCAGAACTTCCCCACCGCCGGGGATCTGGAGACCGGGGGTGGGTTCATCGAGTCCCTGGAACGGAGGCTGGCTGAGGCGATTCGCAGCCGGATTGAGACCGCCATCGCCAGTTCTCAGAGGTTCAACTCCGACATCATCGGTTTCGGCAACCTGATCCATCGCAAGCGGCCGAAAACCTGGGACAGTATCGGCGGGCTGTGGGATGAGATCCTCCCGCAGCTGGTGGTCAACGTGACGGTCAATGCAGAAATTGTGCGGACGGGGCTCAGTTCCAGCCCCGCGCACGGCGGGGGGAAATAGGTCGTGATCGGGGTCTGGTCCCTCATGTTCCTGATTGCCGCACTGCACCTTCCCGAGCTGATCCGGCAACGAGGAGAGGAGACGGCCGCCTTCATCGTGCTGTGGCTGGCCGCCGGCATCTATGCCTCTGTGATCTTCTCCCCCAGGACTGCCGGCCAGTGGATGATACCCAGCGTGGTGGACGTTCTGACAACGGTCCTGTCCAGGATGTACCAGTGGATGGGATTGAACTGGCTCTGACGCACCGCCTCGCGGCCGGCCGCCACTTACTGGCAGTAGTAACCGATGTATTCTGACGCGGTTTGCGTTATGATAATGACAGCCAGTCTGGCCAACAGCTGGCAGCGTGCAGTGGCTTTCGGCGGGCTGCTTGCGGCACTGGAAGTGTATGACCCGGAGAGGAGATCAACCCTTGCGTAGGATACCTTTGCGTAGTGCGGCGATCGCGACAGTAGTGGCTTTTTTGTGCGGGATGTTGACCTGGGGGGTTCTGACCGAGGCCTCGATGCGGGTCTGGGCTTCGCCCTCCTCGGCAGAAGATGACGAACTCCTGGACCTGTTCGGGACGGTTCTGGACATCATCACGGACAGGGCCCTGCAGCCGGTGGACAGAGACGACCTGCTCCGCGCGGCCATCCACGGCATGGTGGCGTCTCTCGACGATCCCTACGCGGAGTTCATCGACAAAGAATCGCTGGCTTCCATGATGGAGGACTATCGCAACGAGGGGTATGCGGGCGTGGGCCTGAGGATGATCTCGGCTCCGGAGGGAGCGCAGATCCTGGACGTGTTTCCCGGTGCCCCGGCCTCGCGGGCGGGACTGCGGCCGGGTGACATTATTGTGCGGGTGGATGGCATTGACCTGGCGGGAATGGACCTGACGGAAATCGGCTCCCTGATCCGCGGGCCCGAGGGATCCAGTGTGCTGATCACGGTGGTGCGCGCCGGGGAGGAGATGGAGCCGGTGAGTGTCCGACGAGAGACTGTGGTCCGCCCCACCGTGTCCTTCGAACAGGTCGAGCTCGACGGCCTGCGCCTCGGTTACGTGGCCATTGACAGGTTCACCGAGAGCACTCCGGACGAGATGAAGTGGGCGCTGGAGAGCCTCGACGTCGAGGGACTGCTGGTTGACCTGCGTGGCAACCCGGGTGGCATCCTGTCCTCCGCCATTGAGGTGACCGAGCACCTGGTGCCGCCGGGGCCGATTCTGAAGACCATTACCGCCGACGGGGTTCTGACCGAGTACGAGAGTCAGACCCCGGGGATCGATACCCCCGTAGTGTTTCTCGTTGACGACTACACCGCCAGCGGTTCGGAGATACTGGCCGGGGCGGCCCGCGACCGGTTGAATGCCACCCTGGTGGGCACTCACACCTACGGCAAGGGCGTGGTGCAGTCCCTCTACGATCTGGGAGAGGGAGGTCTCAGGCTGACCACCGCGGAGTTCGTGTTGCCCTCCGGGACGCGGATCGCCGGTGAGGGCCTGTCGCCCGACATTCTCATCTTCCGCTCCGGTGCCACCCGTTCCGGTGCCGACCCGCTGCCCATGGGTGAGGCTCCCCTCGGCCCGGGAGACGAGGGAACGGAAGTGTTCTCTCTGCAGTGGCGGTTGCAGGGCCTGGGATATCTGTCCGACGGCCTCACCGGTCGTTATGACGGGCGTACGCGGGTGGCGGTGGCGGCCTTCCAGGGCGATGAGGGCGTGCGCCTCACGGGAATCGCCGACCAGACCACCCTCGAGAGGCTGGCGCAGCGGACGGATTCCCCCGCCCCGGAGCTTGACCTCGACGGCGCCGACCTCGAGGAACTCCTTCCCGAGGAGGACTGGCTGTTGAGGGACCGGCAGCTCCTCTACTCCATGCGCGTGCTGCAGAGAGAGGTCGCGGGCCGGTGAGGATCACGGGGCCGTCCGGATGCCGCCGGCGGGCGGGGATGTCTAGCCCCGGCTGCAGGACGCCGGGCGGCGGACGGCGAATAACTCACAGGACCCCTGTGTCGCGACGATTTCCCCGGGAGGTCTGCCGTGCTTTGTGACCGTGCCCTGTTGTCTGCCATATTATTGCTGGTGTTGGTCGCCCTGGCCGGGTGTGCGGAACCGGGCCCGACCGTCACTGGTGACGATGCCATAATCGATGCGACGTCCATTGAACCCCGCCAGGGGAACCGGGGCGACGGCCGCCCGGATCCACGGGCCGCCGTCCTCGAGGAGGTGGAGGAGGTCACTGTAGATTCCGCCTGGACTGAATCGATGGCCCGCAACTTCCGCTTCTCCCTGGCCCCCGACGGTTCCACCCTGGCCACGGTTGAGCGGTCGGGGGACGGCAGTTACGTGGTCCGGGCCCGGAACGCAGCCGGTGACATCGTCTGGACCTACACCACCCCGGAACGCCACTACGTCAGCTCTAACGTTAGGATGTACGGCAGTGGGGCACCCGTCGGCCTGGCCCTGTATCGGACGGACGGAACTGGATCCCTGCGGATTCTAGACGACGAGCGGGGCGTCATCTACGAGCGTTCGCTGGCGGGTCCGAGCGGCTTCGCCCTCTCTGATCGCGGTGAGACACTGGCCCTTCTGGATCGGTTGAGCGGCGAGATGCGGATCGTGGGACTGCAGCCGCCCGCCGAGCTGGGTTGGACCCGGGCGGGCAACGAGACCCTCTTCCGCTTCGTGCCGGGAACCGACCTGATCCTGCTGCTGGGACGGGAGGATGTGCAGATCGTGGGACCTGACGCGACTTCCCTGTGGGAGCAACAGATTGACAGTGACCTGCGCGGCGGGGTCTGTATCACCGAGGGAGGGCAGAGAATCGCGCTGACCACACGGGATCCGGACGGTGCGGTGTATGCCCTGGACCGCTCCGAGGGGATTATGTGGCGCCAGCTGCTGTTCCCAGGCGGGCGCAATGATCTGCACTTCAGTGCTGATGGTTCCAGGCTGCTGATATATAATGTGGGGGTGGAGGGTGGAGTCTTTCTTTACGACATGGATTCTGGAGACCTCCTGTGGAGGTGTTTCGTGCGGCTGGACGGGGATGAAGACGGGCATCTCCGCATAGACGATGCCGGCATTGACGACGAGGGTCGGGTGACCGCTCATCTGGTGGTCTGCAGGAACCTGGATTCCGGGGCTGAAGAGTCCCACTATCTTCTGTTTCTCTCCCCCTCGGGCGAGGTGACGGGGAGGATCTTCCTCGGGGTGAATGTTCAGGTGCGGCTCGCCCGTGACGGGAAGGCGGCGGCGGTGGCGTCTGGTGAACCGGATGAGGGTACGGGCGCCCGGATTCTCGACAGCCTGTCCTATTACAATTTCACGGGCGGGTCCGCGATTCTGGCGCAGTAACAGAGCACTTTTCCACGGAGGTTGACATGTTTTCGGTCTGGATGCATCGCAGGAGCAGCATACTGTGGCTTCTGGCGGTCTTCTCCATTGCCCTGGTTGCCGTGCTGGCCAATCAGATGCCGGAGGAGACGGCCGTGGAGGCGGTCAGTGTTTCCCATTTCGCACCCGCGGACGTTGAGGGGCATTGGGCGGCCAGGGACATTCTCCTTCTGCAGAGGATGGGGGCGATTGACGCCTATCCCGACGGGGTGTTCCGGCCCGACCAGCCCATCACCCGGGCGGAGATGGTCAAGATGATGGTGTCCGCCTTCGGGGTGATGCGCGTACGTCCCGCCGACCCGACCCGGGAAGTGGTCTACCCCGAGTCGACGTATCTCGACGTCGACGAGACTCACTGGGTGCGATCTTTCGTGTACTCCGCCTACGAGGAGGACCTCGTCTCCGGGTATCCCGACGGGACCTTTCAACCTGACGCCGGCCTGACCCGGGCGGAGATGGCCGGGCTCTTTCACCGCATATTCTCCTCTCCCCAGCCGGAGGGAACGCCCGACACGGCCGAGGAGCTGCCCGAATGGGCGGCCGAGGCGGTGGCGTGGTGCCTGGAGGTGGATCTCTTCAGGGGCTTCCCCGACGGTACCTTCCGCCCCGGACAGATGACCACGCGGGCGCAGGCGGTCGTTCTGCTCAGACGGGCCCTGGAGCTGCGGGGCTCGCTGTATACCCTGTCTGGCGAGGTGCTGGAGGTGTCATCGCTGCCCCCGGGAATGAAGGTGCGTCTCGCCGGCGACCAGGTGGTCGAGGTTGGGCTGGGCGGGGCGCCCCTCTACCGCGGCGATTCTGAGATTCCGATTGAGGAGATTCCCGGGGGGGCGTACGTCAACTTGCTGATCAATGACCACGGCGAGGTTATCTGGGCTGACGTTCCCCACGTGTCCCTCACCGCGGTGCTGCAGAGCGTCAGCTTCTCGGACAGCAGGCTGCGGGTGCGCCCCCTGTCGGCGGCGGGGGAGGACGGGGCTCTGTCCTCCTGGAACGGCACTGCGTTCTGGTCCGCGGCCGCAGATCTGGGTCCTCTCACTGCCGGGGATTCGGTGAATGTGTACTGGGACGCGGACACCGAGTTCTTCCGTCAGGGCTCCTCGGCGTTGGTGCATGACCTGCGACCCGGAGACCGCATCTACCTCAGCCTGCGTCCGGACAGCCCGGTACTGCGGCACGTAGACGCCGTGCGCTACGATTCGTGGGGGCTCATACGCCGGGTGGATCGGACCGGGGGTGTGATTGAATGGACGACCGAATCGGGCGAGACGGTCAGCGGCCAGGTCACGGCCAACAGTCGCTTCGACGCCGGTGGGAGTCGCGTGGACTTCCAGTCGTTGCGGGCCGGCCTGCACCTGGGAGTAGTTCGGGGGCGGGGAACATCGCAGATCATCTACGCCGAGGTGTTTGGTCTTCAGGGGGCCGCGTCGCGCCCCCGGCCGGAGTTTGACGGGTGGCAGCCCGTCGAGATCCCGCGGCTTCCATCTACGGAGCCCGGGCCCCACAGAGAATCCGAGATCGGCGAGGCGATGAGCGCCGTCGCGGGGATGCTGGGGATCATCGACATCGACGAGTATTCGCAAACCGAGGTCTCCAACAATGAGGTCATCGGGGCGAGCGCCCTGCGAGAGCTGCTGGACGTTGACGGGGGCGGGGTGTTAGTTGCGGTGGTGGACACCGGGGTCGATCCCCTGGTGAGGGGTCTGTTCACCGGACGAGGTGGTCCGGTGGTGTGGAGGGACTTCACCGGAAGCGGCGATGCCGGCCAACGGGCGGGAAGTCTTCCCGGAGCCCGTCTTGCCGAGGGAGATGTGCTTACCAAAAACGAAATATACGTTTCGGACCGTGAGTTTCACTTCCAGAACAGCAGGTTTGTCATCGAGGGCGTGCGTCCCTTCGGCGGCGTGCTCAGGTGCGGGTGGGTCGACGAGAGCTTCTTCTTCCCCGAGGGATCGTCGCGCGAGAGGATACTGGTGGCCGCCCTGAGGACCGCCGGGGGCGGTGTCTACGACGCCGTCTACGTCGACACCGACGGAAACGGGATTCTCACCGGGGACGAGCTGTTCACCGCCGTCGATCGGGGGGGGGCGGCGGGTACGGTGGTATTCTCATCCGGATCGGCTGTCAATTTCGTGGTGACTGAGATGGATCGGCAGGGCCGACTGGTCAACCTGGGCTTTGACGGCAACGGACACGGGACCCAGGTTGCGGGAGTGGTGGCTGCTGCGGGAGGGGACTACGGCGAGGGAGTCGCTCCCGGGGCGGGCCTGATGGTTTTCAAGGCCCTCACCTCTGCGGGCGGGGGCAGCTGGGAGAATGTGGTGCGCGCCGTGCGGTACGCTGCCCTGGCGGGAGCAGACATCATCAATGTCAGCGTCACCGGGTTGCACGACCTCAGCAGCGGCAGCTCGCGGGAGTCTCAGATGCTGGCGGAGATCGCGCAGACGCACGACGTGCTGATTGTCACCGCTGTCGGCAATAGCGGTCCGGGACTGGCCACCGCTTACACTCCCGGTGATTCCCGCTGGACCCTGTCGGTGGGTGCGGCTGCGCTGCCGGAGATCGTCCGGCGAGACTACGGATACGTCCTGCCCGAGCCTGCGGTGTGGCAGTACAGCTCAGTCGGACCCAGGGCGGACGGCGCCCTGGCACCCTCGGTGCTGGGGCCGGGAAGCACCTACACACCAGTTCCGGTGTGGATGTTCCCCCGGGGCTGGGGTTTCTTCGAGGGAACGAGCTGTGCCGCCGCCCACGTCACCGGAGTTGCCGCCCTGCTGGTCGAGGCGGCGAGGGAGCTGGATCTGGGAGCCACGATGCAGGGGGTGAAGCGGGCGATTGAGGAGGGATCCACCCCTCTTTCGGGTTACCTGCCCGTGGAGCAGGGTTTCGGGGTGATCGACGCGGCCGAGGCCTGGCGGCACCTCGTGAGGGATCCGCGCGCGGTCTCCCGGATATCCCTGGGCGTCAGCTCCGGAATCATGGTGGAGCGCCCGTCGGTGGAGAGGGATCCGCAGGGGGTTTACCTTCGCCAGACGGCGGCGGGGACCCTGCACATGATTCTGCAGAACCCGGGAGACGTCTCCTCCCGGGTGGCGCTGGAGGTCGATGGTCTGACCTCGGTCAGCGCGGAACTCGAGAATTTGATCCTGCCCGGCAATGCGCGGCTGTCCGTGCCCATGCACTACGGACTCCCGGCCGGGCGGACGATTGAGAGTGGATTTTTGATCGCCGACGACAGCCGAACGCCGGGAGTTGACGCGCGCTTGCTGCACACCCTCCTTAACCCCGTCGTGCTCTCTGCCGAGCGGCCGCAGCTCTACCGGGAGGGCCGGCTGTCGCCGGGCAAGTGGGACCGTCACTTCCTCAGTGTGCCGGAGGGAGCCTCCCACCTCAACGTCACCCTGCAGGTGACGGACGCCGAGGCGGGGAGGGTATCCTTCCAGATCGTCAGCCCGGGCGGCCGCCGGGTGTACGTCAGCCCCAGCATCGGCGCCGGCAGCTACAGCTCCAGCGGAGAACCGGTGGTTAGTGCGTCGCGGGTGATCGAACGGCCGGAGGCGGGGGTGTGGGAGGTCATCGTCAGCAGCGCGTCCTCCCTCTCCTTCTACGGATTGGATCACAGTACCTATCAGTTCCGTGCGGCAGTGCTGGCGAGAGGAACCCTGGTGCTGGCGCCCGGGCGGACGGACTGGCGCTTCTCCGGCCCCGAGGCCACTCCCGATTATGTCGACACCAGCGTGAGGATCGCGGTGGGAGGGAACGAGGGAGAGGCTACGGCTTTGCTGGACAGCCTGCGACCGGTGGGTCGCGGGTGGCTGGACAGTCCGGACGATGTTACCCTGGTGCCCAGGCAGTGGTTCTCTACCGCCCCGGGTGAGTCCAGGTACATCGATTTCGAGGTCGCCGCCGGCGTCTCCGAACTCACCGTGTGGTGCGGCAATCTCTCGATCGAGGAGGCCGGGGTGGAGCTCTTCCTGTACCGCCAGCTGCATGACGGCGGTATGGAGGAGGTGCTGCAGTCACGCCTGGAAGGAGACGGCCAATTTCTGAGTGTGCACAGCCCCATCCCCGGGACCTACATGTTGGTGACCAGGCCGAAGGCCGAGCAGGTCTGCGAGTACGAGGTGGCCGCTTACGCCTGGCCGAGGGCGCGGGACATCCAGGTCAACGGTCCCGCCCTGGGCTCCGACGGTTATCACTACCTGCACGTGCGGCTGGCAGTTCCCCCGCATCAGGGCAATTACTGGGCCCTGGTTGGGCTGCAGAATGCCGCCGGGGAGATTCTGGCCCAGGTCTGGCTCCACGCCGAGGTGGGCTGCAGTCCGGTGGTGCTTTCCCCGGCTCCGTTCATCAGTCCTCTGGCCGACCCGGTACTGGTGGTCCGCGAGAGTGAGACCCTGCGCCCGGCCGGGGGAGTGGTATTGATCGACGATCGCTTGTATACTCTAGACGAAGATGGTACGATCAACATGTCCGCTCCTTACTCACAGGGTCGTCTGAGCAGTTTTGAGGTCCGGTTCAATTCAGGAGAAGATGAATGGTCTACACCGGTGCGCCTGAGCGCGCCAGTGCTGTCTCGGGCTGAACTTGTCGAGTGGCGCCAGGGGCTGCTCAGCTTGCTCTCCGACGGCAGCTACGAGAATCCGATCATTCAGGCCAGGTGGGAATACTTCTTTGCACTTCCGGCAGACAACTCCAATATAACAGGTGGAGGTTGAGAAAGAGACCACCTGTGTGTCAACTCTCGGGGAGGGATACGGTGCAACTGTACATAGATACGGCGAACATAGAGGAGATCAGGGAAGTCAGCGAGTGGGGGATACTGTCCGGTGTGACCACCAATCCATCCCTCCTCGCGCGGGAGGGCCGGGATGTGGCGGGGGTCATAGAGGAAATTGCCGGGCTGGTTTCGGGTCCCATAAGTGTCGAGGCGGTTTCGACCCGCGCCGAGGACATGGTGGCCGAGGCCCGCGAGCTGGTGAAGCTGGGAGACAATGTGGTGGTGAAGATTCCCATGATCCCGGAGGGCCTCAAGGCAGTGTCCCGGCTCAGTGCCGAGGGAATTCACTGCAACGTCACCCTGGTCTTCTCCGCCGGCCAGGCTTTGATGGCGGGCAGGGCGGGCGCGGCCTTTGTGAGCCCGTTCGTGGGGAGACTAGATGACATAGGTGCCGATGGCATCGGCGTGGTTGGGGATGTTGTCGAGGTTTTTGCATATCATGATATCGAGACCAGCGTCATAGCGGCCAGTCTGCGTCATCCGAAGCATGTCACGGAGGCAGCCCTCGTCGGATCGGACATTGCCACGGTTCCGTACGGCGTGCTGCAGAGCATGGTCAGCCATCCGCTGACTGATACCGGCCTGGAGCGTTTTCTCAATGACTGGAATTCACTGCAGCGGGCTGTGAAGCCCGGAACCTAGGGAAGGTGAGCTTGTTGGAGCAAACTACGCTGCAGCTGGGGAACCTGGAGGATCTGCGCCTCTCCGAGTTATATCAGCTGGCAAAGAAGATGGACATTACCGGCTATACTAATCTGAGGAAGAGAGAATTGATCTTCGAAATCCTGAAGACCAAGACCGAGCACGAGGGACACATATTCGTGGAGGGCGTGCTGGATGTGATGGCCGACGGATTCGGCTTCATCCGGCAGTTTTCCTACCTGCCCAGTGACGACGACATCTACGTGTCTCCCTCACAGATAAGGCGCTTTGACCTCAGAACGGGAGACAAGGTGACGGGCCAGGCGCGCCCGCCCAAGGATTCGGAGAGGTACTTCGCTCTTCTGCGCATCGAGGCCATCAACGGGGATGACCCCGAGGAGGCCAAGAAGAGGATTCCCTTCCACGCTCTGACGCCGGTCTTTCCCGACGAGCGCTACTCCCTGGAGACCGATGACAATGATGTGTCCACCCGGCTGCTGGACCTGATAGCTCCCATCGGGCGGGGCCAGCGAGGTCTGATCGTTTCGCCCCCGAAGGCGGGGAAGACGGTGCTGTTGAAGAAGATCGCCAACAGCCTGACCAAGAACTACCCCGAGATCAACCTCATGGTGCTTCTAATCGACGAGCGCCCCGAGGAAGTCACCGACATGGAGCGATCGGTGAACGGGGAGGTGCTGGCCTCGACCTTTGACCGGATGCCCGAGAACCACGTCAAGCTGGGGGACATGGTCCTGGAGAGGGCGGAGCGCCTGGTGGAGCAGGGCCGCGATGTGGTCATCCTGCTCGACAGCATCACCCGTCTGGCCCGGGCCCACAACCTGGTGATTCCCACCAGCGGAAGAACCCTGTCCGGCGGCCTCGATCCCAGCGCCCTGCACAGACCGAAGAAGTTCTTCGGAGCCGCCCGCAACATTGAGGACGGCGGCAGCCTTACGGTCATAGCCACGGCCCTCATCGACACGGGCAGCCGCATGGACGATGTTATATACGAGGAGTTCAAGGGCACGGGCAACCTCGAGGTTCACCTGGACCGAAATCTGGCGGAGCGGCGGGTGTTCCCCTCGATCGATGTGAAGCGATCGGGGACGCGCAAGGAGGAACTCCTTCTCTCCGAGAAGGAGCTGGAGGTGATGTGGCGCTTCCGCAAGTCCACGGCGGACATGGATTCGGCAGAGGTCATGGAAGAATTTGTCCGGTTGATCCGGCAGACAAAGTCCAATGCTGATCTTCTAGAAATCCTCCATTCGACTTTCTAAAAGGCCGTAACGGTCTACAGGTGGTAGGCGAGTGAGCTGGTGAACGTTCATCGGCAGGCACGCCACTTCCTAGTAGATGCTGGATGAATAAATCACCCTCTCTGGTACAACCTATAGCGAGACTTGTCACTGGAGAGAGGTGAAGAACTTGCCTGACTTATGGCGGACGGGAGTGCATCGGTTCATCTGTGCTCTGATGATTGCAGTCCTGGCGGTGGCCGCTGCCAACCTGGTGACTGGCGGTGAGGACTCCGCCGAGGTACTTGAGGAGGAGCCGGTTGAGTTCAGCTGGCCCGGCACCCTGCAGGTGCAGCCGGAAGATGATTGCCCGACCGGTCCCGTCTGCGTCGAGGGACTTTGCCAGGATGCAGGCGAGGATCCCCATGATGTGCTGGATGGGATCGGGGGAGTCTCCGTCTCCCACCAGCACGTGGTCCGACCCGGTGATACGCTGTCGCAGATAGCAATCCGCTTCGGCGTGAGCGTGAATACGCTGGCCCTGACCAACGGTCTGAGCAACCCGAACCTGATCAGGGTCGGGCACGTTCTGCGGATTCCTCCGACCGATGGCATATACTACGAGGTCGCCCCGGGCGACACGCTCTGGGGCATTTCGAGAAGATACGGAGTTGACGTCCACACCATTGTCCAGAAGAATGGTCTGGGCGGCTCGTCGCTGATCCGACCGGGTGAACTTCTGTTTCTGCCCACCGGCGGAGGAGGTTCGGCCGCGGTGACGGCGGGAGAGTCCCGGGCTCTCCTCTGGCCCCTTCCCATAGCCGGGCGAATCTCGTCGCCCTTCGGTCCCCGTTGGGGTGGCTTCCACTACGGTGTGGACATCGCGGTCCCCGCGGAGACGCAGGTGCTGGCAGCCGCCGCGGGCAGGGTCGTTGCAGCTGGCTGGAAGGGCACCTACGGATTGACAGTCCGCCTGGACCACGGGGGCGGCTGCGAGACATTCTACGCCCACGCCTCGCGCATCACCGTCAGCGTCGGGGATACCATCAGCGCGAGGCAACCGATAGCGCTAGTGGGCAGCACGGGCAGGTCCACCGGGCCGCATCTTCACATGGAGGTTCGCTTCTGGGGAGAGCCCACGGATCCCATGCGCCACCTGCGGCGCTGAACAGCCATTCCCGCGATTCCGATTCCGGGTGCCCCTGATCGAAGGCATCCGGCACATATTTCCTCCCCCGGCCTTGGCTGCTGTCTTTTTCGCGTGCTATAATTCGATGGATGCCCCCACGCGGGGCCAGACGTGATTTGTCACGGGAGGTATTGAAATGAAGGCGGAAATACATCCGAAGATGAAGAAGATCACCATTCGCTGTGCCTGCGGAGCGGAGTTCGAGACTGAGTCCACCCGGGATGACTTCCGGATTGAGATCTGCAGCAACTGCCATCCCTTCTACACCGGGCGACAGCAGCGGGCGGCGGCCGGCGGACGGATCGAGCGGTTCCGCAAAAAATATGGCTACGTGGAAGGCGAGAGCACCGACGAGGAGAAAGAGTCCGAGTCCACTTGAATGAGAGGGGCCGCTCATGGAGGGGAGAGTGAAGGCCGGGGGACAGGCGGTCATTGAGGGTGTGATGATGCGCAGCGGAGAGCAGATGGCCGTGGCGGTGCGGTCCCCGGACGGAAGCATCAGCGTGCACCGCGAGATAGTGTATCCCCTGGCGAAGCGCTATCCCCTGCTGGCTTGGCCGGTCATACGGGGAGCGGTGTCGCTGATCGAAAGTCTGCAGATGGGGATCAGGGCACTGATGTTTTCCGCCAATGCCCAGGCGGGTTCCGCCGAGGAGAAGCTCTCACCGACGGAGATGGCCGCGACGCTGGCCCTGGCCCTGGGGGCGGCGGTGCTCCTCTTCATTCTGCTGCCCACATTCCTCACATCCCTCGCCGGCAGATACATTGCCCGGGGAATCTTGCTGAACGCGGTGGAGGGACTCATCCGTCTGGCCGTGGTCACCGGTTACATCGCTGGCATAGCGTTGATCCCGGACATCGTCCGGGTTCTCGAGTATCACGGGGCGGAACACAAGGTGATCAACGCGCTCGAGTCGCCCGATTCGGTCACCGTCGCCGCCGCCCGGGAGCAGTCCACCGCGCACGTGCGCTGCGGGACCAGCTTCATCCTCATGGTGGCGGTGGTCAGCGTGGTCATTTTTTCCTTTTTCGGCTGGCCCTCCATATGGGGACGGGTGGGCATACGGCTGCTGATGCTTCCGGTCGTGGCCGGCGTCGCCTACGAGATGATCATGCTGGCGGCCCGCAGTCAGAGCGGCGTCGTTCGGCTTCTGGCCGCGCCCGGGCTGTGGCTGCAGCGGCTCACGACGCGCGAGCCCGACGACGGGCAACTGGAGGTGGCCATCGCCGCTCTCAGGGGATGTCTCGAAGGAGATGAGGATGGTGTCAAGTGTGACCAGCTATGAAGAACAACTCCATCCTCTGCGACAGAGATACCGGGAATTGAACCGGTTGATCAGTGATCCCGAGATCATCGCGCAGAGGGGCACCTGGCGGAAGCACATGAAGGAGCACGCCCGGATCAGGAATATACTGGATACGCATGATCAGCTGCAGGCCGCGATCGAGGATCTGGCCGGGGCGGAGGAGCTGGTCAAGTCCTCCGGCGAGGACGAGGACATCGGCTGGCTCACGGAGGAGATGGCCGGACTCAGGGACCAGATTGAGTCTCTGGAGGAGGAGCTGAGGCACCTGCTGCTCCCTCCCGATGACCGGGATGAGAAGGATGTCTTCCTCGAGATCCGCGCCGGGGCCGGCGGGGGCGAGGCCTCCCTGTTTGCCGCCGACCTGTACCGCATGTACTGCAGGTATGCCGAACGCAAGGGGTGGAAGACGGAGCCGGTGAGCATCAGCGACACCGACCTGGGTGGTCTCCGCGAGGTCATTCTCTCCGTGTCGGGTGAACAGGTTTTCAGTGATCTCAAGTATGAAAGCGGGGTTCACCGCGTGCAGCGGGTGCCGGCGACCGAGTCCAGCGGGCGCATTCACACCTCCACGGCCACGGTGGCGGTCATGCCCGAGGCGGAGGAAGTGGACCTCGAGATAGATCCTCAGGATCTGCAAATTGACACGTACACCTCGAGTGGTCCCGGCGGGCAGCACGTCAACAAGACGGAATCGGCGGTGCGCATAACGCACAGGCCCACGGGTATCGTGGTCACCTGCCAGGACGAGAAGTCCCAGCACAGGAACCGCACCCAGGCCATGAAGGTGCTCCGGGCCCGCATCCTGGATCAACTGGAGAGGGAGCGGCAGCAGGAGCTGTCGCAGGAGCGCAGGTCCCAGGTGGGAAGCGGTGACCGCAGTGAGCGCATACGCACCTACAACTTCCCCCAGAACCGGGTCACCGACCACAGGATCAACCGGACCCTGCACCAATTGGACTCCATTCTAGACGGCGAGCTCGACCCCCTGGTGGAGGTTCTGCGCGCCGAGGAGGAGGAACGCCGGCTGCTCGAGGTCGGCCGGGGAGGAGGGTGACGGCTTGATCACCTGGCGGGATGCCTGGAAATGGGGATGCTGCCAGATGCACCTCGCCGGTGTGAGCCACCCCTCCCGGGAGGCTCACAGCCTGCTGGCATCGGGACCCGGCGCCTCACCCGCGCTGCTGCGTCCCTCAGAGACGGTGGGGCGCGATCAGTGGCCGGCTTACGTGCAGAGAATCCGCCGCCGGGCGTGCGGAGAGCCGCTGCAGTACATTCGCGGGGAGGTTGAGTTCTACTCCCGGCCGTTTCGCGTCAACCGGGCGGTGCTCATCCCGCGGCCGGAGACGGAGATCCTGATCGACGAGTTTTTGAGGCGGGCGGAGCGGCTGCCCGGGGGCAGGATTCTGGACCTGGGGACGGGAAGTGGGGTGTTGGCCGTGTCCATGGCGTGCGAACTGCCCGGCCGCAGTTTCGTAGCGTCGGACATCAGCGACGGGGCCCTGCAGGTGGCGGGTGAGAATGCGGAGCGGCACGGGGTCGCCGATCGGGTGGCCCCCGTCCCAGGGGGGCTGTATGAGCCCCTGGGGGGAGAGCGCTTCGCGGCAATCGTCAGCAATCCTCCCTACGTGACAAGTGCTGAGATGTTGGAATTGGCTCCCGGCATACGGGATTGGGAGCCGGCGCGCGCCCTGGACGGAGGAGAGGACGGTCTCGTCCACCTCAGGGCAATAATCGCCGGGGCGCCGGATCACCTGGTCCCCGGGGGCCTCCTGGCCCTGGAGGTCGGGGCGGGGCAGGCGGGGGAGGTTGCGGCGCTCTGCCGCCGTCACCTGGACGGCCCGGCCGAGATCGTCGCCGACCTGGCGGGAATTGAACGGGTGGTGTTGTGCCATCGATACGAAAGATGAGATTCGCACCGAGGTTATGGACTGGGCCGCTGCCTCGCCGGAGGAGAGGACGCGGCTGATCGCCTCCGCCGCCGATCTGCTGCGACGGGGTGGGCTGGTGGCCTACCCCACGGAGACGGTGTATGGGTTGGGAGCCTGCGGGTTTGACCGGGAGGCGGTGAGCAGGGTCTTCGCCGTCAAGGAGCGTCCCGCGGACAGGCCCCTGCTGCTGGCGCTCACGGGTCCCGAGATGCTCGACGGAGTGGTGCGGGAGGTTCCGGACCTGGCGCGGGCCCTCATGGATGCCTTCTGGCCCGGTCCCCTTTCCCTGATCCTTCCCCGGTCGGACCGGGTCCCGGATGCCGTCACCGCGGGAGGAGACGGCGTCGGGGTGAGATGCCCCGATCACCCGGCCGCCCGGCAGCTGATCCGGGAGCTGGGCGCCCCCCTCACCTCGCCCAGCGCCAACATCAGCGGTCAACCCAGCTGCCGCTGCGCTGGCGAGGTCCTAGAGCACCTGGGTGGACGCATCGAGGCCGTGATCGACGGGGGACCGGTCGGTGGCGGTGCCGAGTCCACGGTGGTGGATTTGACCGGGGAGGTGCCGGTGCTGGTGCGCCGCGGCGCCCTGGGCCCGGCGCAGCTGAGGGAGCATCTTCCGGCCCTCGCCGCGGACGGTTCCCTAGTGGTCGTCTGCACGGGGAATACGTGCCGGAGTCCGGTGGCCGCCGCCATCATGTCTGACCGGCTGGGGGTGAGGGTGGAGTCGGCCGGGGTCAGGGCGCACCCGGGCAGCCCGGCCACCGAGGAGGCGGTCATCGCTGCCGGGGAGGCCGGGTATGATCTGGAGGGACACCGGGCCCGCGGCCTGGATGACGTCCAGTGGAGCGCGGTGGATCTGGTCGTGACCATGACCGCGCGTCAGGCGGCCGAGGTTAGCAGCCATCTCGAGGCGGTCGGAGAGAGGGCTGAAGTTTTCACCCTGGGGGAGCTGGCCGGCGGGGGAGATGTGGAGGATCCCATCGGAGGTCCTCTCAGCAGGTATCAGGAGATGGTGAAGAGGTTAGAACAAATGGTAGAGTCAGGCAGGAACGAAATACTGCGTCATCTGTAGAGGGGGATGAGAGTGGGGGCCCAGGACGGAGAATCAATCTTCCGGCGGGTTGCCGTGGGGTGTGATCACGGGGGCTACTCCCTGAAGGAGACCGTCCGGGAGGAGCTGGAGCTGCTGGGGGTTGAGGTGACGGATTTCGGGACGGATTCGGAGGAATCGGTGGACTATCCCCGGTTCGCGCTGGCGGTGGCCGAGGCGGTGTCCCGGGGCGACTGCGATGCCGGGGTCCTTCTCTGCGGAACGGGCATCGGCATGGCCATCGCCGCCAACAAGGTTCCCGGGGTGCGGGCGGCGCTCTGCGGCTGCGCCTGCACCGCGCAGCTGGCGCGCGCGCACAACGACGCCAATGTTCTGACCCTGGGCGCCAGGACGACCGGGAGTGCAATGGCGGCGAGGGCGGTGAGGGTCTTTTGCACCACGCCCTTTGACGGGGGAAGGCACGCCCGGCGGGTGAGGGCAATTGAGGAAATCGAGAGTAAGTACGACCCCGAGGGAACGGAGAGGTAGGGTTGACGTGGGTATCCGCGAGGTCCGGGACGAGGTGCGGGCGGCGGCCGATCTGCTCATAGAGGTGGCCGACCCCGAGGAGGGCGACATCTTCGTTCTCGGAGCCAGTACCAGTGAGATCCAGGGGAAGAACATAGGTTCCGCCGGGGACGAGGGAGTGGCCGCGGCCGTGTTTGACATCGTCTACGAGGTGACGCGTAGGAGGAAGCTTCACCTGGCGGTGCAGTGCTGCGAGCATCTGAACCGCTGCCTGGTGGTGCCCCTGGAGGCGGTGCGACAGTTCAATCTCGCCCGGGTGACGGTGATCCCGACGGCCGGGGCCGGCGGTGCGGTCGCGTCGCGGGCGATGGAGTGCATGCGGGACGTTGCCGTGGTGGAGCGAGTCCAGGGACACCTGGGGATGGACATCGGAGACACCTTCATCGGGATGCATCTTCGCCCGGTGGTGGTTCCGGTGCGGATGCGGACGGACTCGGTGGGTAGGGCTCATCTGACCATGGCGCGCACGCGACCTCCGCTGGTGGGCGGCTACAGGGCCCAGTATCCCCCGGATCCCCACGGGAAGAAAGTGAGGAATACGTCGCCGCGCTGACATTCGCGGCCGGACTGGGAAAGGACCTGCGTGCAATGATACAATACTGTTGACTACGGAGGAAGAGGGGGCGAGGACCATTCCTGACATAGCGCCGTTTCTGACCGCACTCGCACTGGGTCTCGTCATCACCCCGCTCATTCGCCTGCTCGCCCTGCGATTGAACTGCCTCGATCGCCCCGCAGACCGGAGCGCTCACGCGATCCCGGTTCCCCATCTGGGCGGGGTGGCGATTTATCTGGCCTTTTTGCTGACTCATTTTCTGTCTGGGGTGAGGGATCCTTCCCTGCGGGGAGTACTGGTTGCGGGCGGGTTCATAGTTGCCGTCGGCGTGATTGACGATCTGTATCGACTGCCGCCCTGGGCCAAGCTGCTGGGACAGCTGGCAGCGGTCGGGATCCTGGTGGGATACGGGATTCAGATTGAGAAGATCACCAGCCCCTGGGGCGGGTTCATCCACTTCGGCGTCTGGAGCATCCCGGTGACCGTGATCTGGGTCCTCTCCTTCACCAACGCCATGAACCTTATCGACGGACTGGATGGACTGGCCGCCGGGGTCGCCGTCATCGCGTCGATCACCCTGTTCTTCGTGGCAATGCAGACGGGACAACCCCCCATAGCCCTGTATCTGACCGCCGCCGTGGCCGGGTCGGCCATGGGTTTTCTACCCTACAATTTCCACCCGGCCAGGATTTTCATGGGAGATGCCGGGGCCATGTTTCTCGGCTTCGCCCTGGCCGCGGTGGCCATCGCCGGCACCCTCAAGAGCACGGCCGCCATCGCCCTGGGCATTCCCATCCTGGCACTGGGACTGCCCCTGATGGACACCGCGTACGCCATCGTCCGGCGTTGGCGCAGGGGACAGGCCTTCTATGAGGCCGACCGCGGGCACCTGCATCACCGCCTGATGCAGGTGGGGCTCAATCACCGGGAGACGGTGCTCATCATGTACTGCGTGAGCGGCTGGATGGGCATCAGCGCCCTGGCCCTGGCCAACCTGCGTCCCGGCCCCGGTCTGGGTGTTTTGACTTTTGCCTTTGTTTCACTGTATTTTGGCGCCAAGAAGTTTGGGATCATGGATTTAGAACGGAGAGAGCATTTCCATTGAAGAAATATCGGGTCCTCTGCTGTTTCGGCACCAGGCCAGAAGCGATCAAGATGGCTCCCGTCGTCAGGGAGCTGGCGAAGAGGAGTACTCTGAACGCATTGACGGCCGTGACGGGTCAGCACCGCGAACTCCTGGATCAGGTCCTGCACCTGTTTGACATCCCGGTCGATTATGATCTCAATGTGATGATCCCCCGCCAGAGCCTGACTGACGTGACGGTGAACGTTCTCCGGGGCATGGAGAAGGTGCTGGAGGAGGTTGGTCCGGACATGCTGCTGGTTCACGGGGACACGGCCACCACCCTGGCGGCCTCCCTCGCCGCCTACTACCGGCAGGTGCCCGTCGGGCACGTGGAGGCCGGGCTTCGCACCTTCGATCGTTACCAGCCCTTTCCTGAGGAGATGAACCGGGTGCTCACCGATCACCTGGCCGCGCTTCACTTCGCCCCCACCGGGCTGAACCGGGAGCACCTGCGGCGGGAGGGAATCGAGGGCGAGGGCGTGTTCACCACGGGAAACACGGCGGTGGATGCCATCACGGACATCACCCGGAGGGTGAAGTCCTTTGCTGACCCGGTCCTGGCTGGACAGCCCTGGAAGGGACGCAGGCTGGTCCTGGCCGAGGTCCACCGCCGGGAGAACTTCGGCCGGCCACTGCGGAGCGTCTTCCGGGCGCTGCTGCGGCTGGCGGCCGGGGAGGAGGGGGTACACCTGGTGGTCAGTGTTCACCCCAATCCCGAGGTGCAGGGGCCGGCAGAGATGCTCAGGGGGAGGGACAGGATTCTATTGATGAATCCCGCCGTGTATTCTGACTGGGCCAACCTGATGGCCCGCGCCCACTTCATCGTCACGGATTCGGGTGGCCTGCAGGAGGAGGCCCCCGCCCTGGGGGTGCCGGTTTTGCTGGCGCGGGACAAGACGGAGCGCCAGGAGGCGGAGGACGCGGGAACAGTGTGGCGGGTGGGAACGGATGAGGAGAGTATTCTGGCGGGATGCCGGGAGCTGCTCAATGACC
>JAWOBW010000115.1:0-5885 GCA_046484105.1 Bacillota bacterium | reverse complement strand
ACTCAGGGGACGCAGCCCGGCCTCGGAGGCCTCACCCCTGCCCGGCTGTGCGGAGAGAATGTCGTCCTCGGATTCCCTCACGATACCCCTCCCTCATCGCTGAGTATACTCAGACCCCTGCGCACCAGCTCCTGAACCCCGGGGGCCCCCGACGACATCTCTCCCAGGGCCAGGCGCACGGCCCGCACCACCCGGGCCCGCGGGTAGCCTAGGGCCTCCAGGGCGTCGACGGCCTCATCCGCCTCCCCGCCATATCCCGCCCGGCGGTCGCGTGGCATGAGGTCTATCCTGTCCACCCTGTCCTGCAGCTCCAACACCATCCGCTCGGCCGTCTTGCGGCCCACTCCGGAGACCTGGGTGAGCACCGCCACGTCCCCGGTCCCGACCGCACTGACGAAATCCTCGGCCTCCAGGGTGTTGAGGACGGCCAGGGCCAGCCGCGGTCCGATTCCCGAGACGGCGATGAGCATCTCGAAGACCTCCAGATCCCTCCGCCGGGTGAACCCGTACAGCTCCATGGTGTCCTCCCGCACGTGAGTGTGGATGTGCAGGCTGACCTCATCCTCACCGGCCCGCACGCCCTCCGCGGAGCGTCCCGCCAGGTGCACCAGGTATCCCACCCCACCGACGTCGATGATGGCCCTGTCCTCTGTGATCATATCCACCCGGCCGCGCAGTTTGCCAATCAACTTCTCGCCTCCACCCTGCGGTCCCACTCCCAGTGCCGCAGGCCACAGATCGCCACTGCCAGGGCGTCGGCGGCATCATCGGGAGTCGGCACCTCCTCCATGGCAAGAACAGACTGAACCATGGCCTGCACCTGTCTCTTGGGCGCACTGCCGTGTCCCGTGACGGCCATCTTCACCGCCGACGGTGTGTATTCCAGCAGGGGCAGATCGCTCTGGGCGGCGGACAGAAGGATCACCCCGCGGGCCTGTCCCACCGACATGGCAGTCTGCACATTCTTGTTGAAGAACAGCTTCTCCACCGCCACGGCATCGGGACGGTACTCCTCAATCAGTGAAGATACCTCCCGGTGTATGCTGACCAGACGCGTCCCGACGGCGTCGGAGGAGGCGGTTCGTATCACCCCGTACTTCTGCACACTCAGCTGGTACTGGCGCTGGGAAACCATGCCGTATCCGGTGATGCTGGTACCGGGATCCAATCCTAAAATGAGCAAAGAACACCCTCCCGTCCGCGGGCGCCCACCTGGCGAAAGACCCTAGCCCGCGTACTGCTCCAGGTCCTCCTCGCTGATGTCGAAGTTGCCGAATACCTCCTGGACATCATCGTGATCCTCGAGGGCGTCGAGAAACCTGATCAGCCGCTGGGCACTCTTGCCCTCGACGCTGACATAGTTGTCGGTCAGGTAGGTGAAACCCGCACTCTCCACCGGGTAACCGGTGGACGCCAGGGCCTCCCTGACGCTGTACACGTCAGCCGGGGAAGTGATCACCTCGAAGCTTCCGTTGACGCTGTTGAGGTCCTCCGCTCCTCCCTCCGCCGCTACCAGGAAGAGCTCGTCTTCATCCAGGCCCTCGTCGCGGATGAGAATCCGCCCCTTGCGGGTGAACATCCACGCCACACATCCCGATTCACCCAGGTTCCCCCCGTGCTTGGAGAAGAGGTACCGCAGTTCGCTGGCGGTCCGGTTCCGGTTGTCCGAGACGATCTCCAGCAGCAGGGCCACTCCCCCCGGCGCGTAGCCCTCGTACTGGAACTCCTCCAGGCGGACCCCTTCCAGCTCTCCAGTCCCTCGCTTGATGGCCCGCTCGATGTTGTCATTGGGAACGCCGAGAGACCGCGCCTCGTCGATGGCCGCACTCAGCAGGGCATTTGTTTCCGGATCTTTACCCCCGTTGCGCGCGGCCACGGTGATCTTCCTCGCCATCTTGGAATATACCTTGCCCTTCTTTGCGTCCTGCCGGGCTTTTCTGTGTTTCCTGTTGGCCCACTGTGAATGTCCGGACACGATATCACCTCCCATTTGAATGTGTCCGCAGCGCTTTCTTCAATTCCCTTCCGGGCCCTCAGGCATCACTCCCAGGGTGAAGGATGGCGCGGGTGGGACCGCACGCTTGTGCGCCGACCTTCGGTGCATGTCCTCAATTCTCTCGGCCGCCCGGGGATCGGCCTCTCCCCACAGGAGGTACCGGTCGATCTGGGCGTAGCTGAGGCCGATCTCTTCTTCGTCCGTCTGACCCGGCCACAACCCCGCCGACGGGGGCCGCGCGATGATCCTTTCCGGCACTCCCAGGTATTTGGCCACCCCGACCACCTGGGCCTTGACCAGGTTCGCCAGGGGCAGCAGGTCCGCCCCCCCGTCACCGTACTTGGTGAAGTACCCGATGTATATCTCGTCGCGATTGCTCGTCCCCACGACCAGGCGGTTGTTGAGGTTGGCCAGGTAATACATCACTATCATGCGCAGCCTCGGCTTCACATTGGCCCGGGCCAACGACGCCCTCTCCCCGCCCTCCGGAAGGGCGGCGATCATACTGGCGTAGGGTTCGTCCAGGCAGATCTTCATCCGCTGCACATTCAGCGCGTCGGCCACCAGCTCTGCGTCCCTGGTGTCCTCGGCCTGGGACTCGCAGGGCATTATAACGCCCAGAACCTTGCCCGGAGTTGCCCTGGCGCACAGGGCTGCGGTCACCGCCGAGTCGAGGCCACCACTGAGACCCAATACCGTTCCCTCGCAACCGGCGGAGCTCACCTGTTTCCGTATCCATCCCACCGTGCGGTCGGTCCAGTCGCTTAGAAGCCTCTCCTCATCCCTCTCTGTGAAACACGCCCAATCGCTCACCAGATCACCTCCGGAAAAGGGTTCACAACCCATCATCAGTTTATCGCATTTGCGCCGGAGGCGAAACGGGGCGGTCATTGACGGGGAAAGGGCAGGGCACCAGTGGAGAGGTACATCTCTGGAACCGGCCCCACTATCAGCGCCTCGGCTATCGGCACTCGCACCGACACCTCGATCTCCTCCTCCACGAGGGGGACTGCGACCATGAGGACGCAGCCCACGGACACGAATATGGTGTGCTTGGCATGATTGATCCCGACCCCGACGAAGTCCTCCTCAACCGTGACCCAGGCACTGCCGACCGGGAGCACTTCCACCGGTAGAAGGGGCCCGAGATTGGCCAGCACGGCGATCCCCGTCAGCTGCCCCATGGGGATGCCCACCATCTCGTCCCCAATGCGGTTGATCCTCTCCTGAACCTCGTTGCCCACCTTGGCCACCATGCGGGAGATCATCATGGTATTGGGCATCATGTACGACACGTAGCCATCGGCGGTGGTCTCCACGTGGATCAGATCAGAGTAGTGCAGGGGCTCCGCCATCCCGTCCATGACCACATCGGTGATCATGGTCACTCCCATCCCCTGCACCCGGTTACGGGCTATGGTGATCAGGACGGGCTTGAGGACCCGGTCGGCGGCGTAGGTCATCACGCAAACCAGCAGCATCGCCAGCCCGAGGGCCGCGAGGGCAACCCTCCTCTTTCGTCGCCTGTTCCGGCCCATGACTGAACCCGCCCCCTTCCGCGCAGTCGAGCTATTCTATGCGGCGGGGGACGCCCCTCGTGTCAGTCCCGCCTGAGTCGGGCAAATCTCCTCTTGCCCACCCTCAGAACGGCACCGTCGACGATCGCAACATTCGCAGTCGAATCCGCGATCCGCTCTCCGTCGAGGGACACGGCTCCCTGTTCAATGAGACGACGCGCCTCGCTGTTGCTGGAGGCAAAGCCGGCAGACCGGACAAGATTCACCAACCACACGCTGCCGTCCTCCAGGAGATCGCTCACGCTTACCTCCTCCATGTCCTCGGGCAGCTGTCGCCGGGCAAAGACCCGATCGAACTCCTCCCCGGCCCGCGCTGCCTCGTCGTCGCCGCAGTACATGCCCACCAGGGTCCCGGCCAGCTGCGCCTTGGCGTCGCGCGGATTGACCCGGCCGTCGGCCAGGGCCGCCTCCACGGCACTGACCTCTGAGGCGGACGCGGGCGTCAGGTACCTGAGGTATCGGGTGATCAGCTCGTCGGGGATGGACATCACCTTCCCGTACATCTCCCCGGGCTCCTCGTTGATCCCGATGTAGTTGCCCAGACTCTTGCTCATCTTCTGCCCTCCGTCGGTCCCCTCCATCAGGGGCATGAGCAGGGCGACTTCGGGCTCCTGACCGTAGGCTCTCTGTATCTGGCGGGCCATCATCAGGTTGAACTTCTGGTCGGTCCCCCCCAGCTCCACGTCACTGCGCAGGGCGACCGAATCGTAACCCTGCATGAGGGGGTAGAAGAACTCATGCACATGGACAACCTGTCCCGCCGCCAGCCTGTCGGCGAAATCGTTGCGCTCCAGCATGCGGGCCACCGTCACCGTCGAGGCCAACTCCACCACCTCCGCGAAGTTCAGCGCCGCCAACCATTTCGAGTTGAATTCGATGGTGGTCCTGTCGGGATCCAGAATGCGGAATACCTGGTCCGCGTACGTCTGCGCGTTCTGGCGCACCTCGGCCTCACTCAGCTGCCGGCGGGTCTGAGAGGCTCCCGAGGGATCTCCCACCCTGCCGGTGAAGTCGCCGATGAGGCACACCACCTCGTGTCCCAGGTCCTGAAACTGCCGCATCTTGCGCAGCACCACCGTGTGTCCCAGGTGAATGTCCGGAGCCGAGGGATCCAGACCCAGCTTGACCTTCAGGGGTCTTCCCTCCCGTCGCGAATGAACGAGCTTGTCTCTCAGCTCCTCCGGACTGATCACCTCCGTAGCCCTGTCCACCAGGACTTCCAGTTGCTCATCAACAGACATTCCCGGATGCAGTCTCACGCCTCTCTCCCTTCCATAAAAAAAGCCCGCCCCCTCAGGGACGGAAGGTCGTTCCGCGGTACCACCCCGCTTGTCCCCGCCGGGCGAGGACCTCTCAGCTCAGAGAACACTTTCCGGTAACGGGGGACCGTCCACGCCTACTGACCGGGTGGCGTTCGGGTGGAGGCTCCGGAGTGTACGTCGCCGGTGGGTGGAGCCGTTCTCAGCAACCACGACCTCTCTGAACCGCCGTGACCGGCGAACCTCTCCTTCACAGCCATTTGCTGTCTGAGATTATACCATCAGCACCGACCCTGGGCAATGAGCGCCGCGGCAGGGGCCGACGGGAATCCTAACGCAGCATGATCACCACCACCAATCCCCCCACCAATCCCCCGGCAAAGCCGAGAGCAATGAAGGTCAGGGCGAGGACGAGGACGCCCCTGCCGGCGGACAGGCCGCAGCTCTCCCGCAGCGCCAGCACACCCAGCGCCACCGTCCATATCCCGACACCGGCGGAGAGAGGACATGGGCGGATGCCGCAACTCCCGGCACACGGCTCAGCAGGTCCACGGGTACGGCAAACAGCGCGGGGAACCGGGCGAAGGCAACGGCCGAGAACACGCCCGCGAACTCTCCCGATCCCCCGAACTACGTAGATACCGGGAACAAAGCTGCGATCGCCACGATTGAGCCGACGAAGTGGCCTCCACCGCAACCATCCAACCGCGCGTGGTCTCGATGTCCAGCACTTGCTGCACGCGTTGCAGTGGCCTATCGGACGCAGCCGCAGACGTAAGCAGCGCCAGCAACAGAAGAACCGCAGACCTGCGGGCTTCTCCCCGGCCAGATCGGGGAATGCCTCCGACGGTGACACCGGCACTCCCTGCAGCCAGACTACCACCTGCTTCATATGAACGTCCTCCCCCGGTTTCAAAGCATTGTACCTGAAGTGTTGGGCACCAATCACAGAAGTCTCTCATCCAATTCTGCACCCGGTGTCTCCGGCAGACGGAAACGGCCAAATGAACACTCCCCGGCAACGGGAGAATTCGCGCCACTGATCGGAGGGCG
>JAWOBW010000102.1:0-10531 GCA_046484105.1 Bacillota bacterium | reverse complement strand
TGCCACCCCTTGCGTCGCGTACGGGATGATCTTCATGCGGGGCGCTCGCGGGGCAACTTGATCTGCAGCGCCGATGAAGCGGCGGTCCTTCATCACTCTCGCAGGCGGGGTGAATCGGTGACGAACTGAGACCCCAAGGGGCCTCGCTTCTTCGCGGGATCTTCCCCGCCACAAGAAGGGATGGGGCAGATTTGCTGCCCCATCCCCATGACATCGTAAACGAGGATCACTGGTGACTTCCGTCAGTATCATCTTTCGGTCGGTGGCACTTCCGTTCTGCATCCTCACAGTTTTCCCGGTGTCCCTCCACTGATCGATGGCACTCTTCCCGGTACGCCGGGTGGGATCGGTGACAACAGCAGTGGTGATGGTGAACAGGATGTCTGCAGCCGCGAGGTGAAGGGCTGTGGCCTCCACGGCGGCCTTCGTGGCAATCTGCTGTTCTGTGACACATGAGAGCGGTCTTTCCCCTCCCTTCTCCCACATTCGATTACTGGGTTGGTCTAGCTATATGCAAAGCGCATATAGCAGATTACATCTTATACACGGATGGCCCAATTGTCAAAAAGAGATGGATGGGCCGCAGGAACGCCCGGGATGGATGTGGAAGTTTTGCTGCACACAGACAGCTGTTGATCGGAATGGAGGCGGGTTCACATGCTGGCAATCATCAACGGAGACCTTCACACCGTCGGCTGCGGCCGGGTGCCCGACGGCACCGTATTGACCCGCGGACGACACATCGTCGCCGTGGGAACGGAAGTTGAGGTGCCGAAGGATGCGCGCGTGATCGATGCCGCGGGAAGACCGGTCACCCCGGGCATAGTGGAGGCCCACGCCCACGTGGGCATCAACGAGCAGGGTGTGGGATGGGAGGGCAGAGACGCCAACGAGTCCAGTGATCCGATCACGCCGGAAGTCGATGCGCTGGATGGCATCAACCCCAGAGATGACGCCCTGCGCGAATTCAGGGAGGCGGGAATAACCTTTGCCCTCGTGCCGCCGGGGAGCGGAAACCTGATCGGCGGCACTGCGGTGGCCATCAAGTGCTGCGGCGGCATTGCCGATGAGATGGTCATTGCTCATCCCGTGTCGATGAAGGCCGCCCTGGGGCAGAATCCAAAGGGTTCCTACGGGCGAAGGGGCAAGGCTCCCTCGACACGGATGGGCAACGCGGCCCTGATCAGGGAGGCGCTCGACGGCGCGAAGGAATACCTGCAGGCCCGGAAGAAAGCAGAGGATGAGGGCAAGAAGCCGCCCAAGTACGATGCGAAGGCCGAGGCTCTGATTCCCGTTCTCAATCGCCAGATTCCTCTTCAGGTCCACTGTCACCGCGCCGACGACATCGTCACTGCCCTCCGACTGTGTCGGGAGTACGGACTGCGGTTTACGCTGGAACACGTGACGGAGGGCGACCGGGTGGTGGACCTGCTACTGGAATCCGACGCTCACTGCGCGGTGGGCCCCACACTTAAGTACGGTTCGAAGGTGGAGAATCGGGACCGGAGTTTCCGCACTCCGGTCGAGCTGGCGCGGGCAGGTGTGCACTTCTGTCTCATAACTGATCATCCGGTCATTGCCGGGCAGTTTCTGCCCATCACCGCCGGGATAGCGGTGTCATGGGGTATGGATTACGACACGGCCCTGCGATCCATCACTCTCTCGGCGGCGGAACACGTTGGGATTGAGGATAGGGTTGGTTCTCTTGAGGTGGGCAAGGATGCCGACGTGGTCATCTGGTCCGGCGATCCTCTCGACTATACCACCTTCGCCGACTACACGATCATTGATGGAGAAGTCGTCTACGAGAGGGAGGCGTGAGAAGTGCGTGCATACACGGGAGCCAGGTTCTATCCGGTGGACGATCCCGTCATTGACGGCGGGGTGATGCTGGTTGAGGACGGCAAGATCGCAGAGATCGGCCGGGATGTGAGAGTGCCGGAGGGAGTGCAGGCAGTTGATCTCACCGGCCGGGTGGTACTGCCCGGGCTAGTCGATGCCCACAGCCACGTCGGCATCTGGGGCGACGGCGAGGGAGCTGTCTCCAATGACGGCAACGAGGGGCCCGGCCCGATAACCGCCGATGTGAGCGCCCTGGATGCGGCCAACCCTGAGCAAACCAGCTTTGCCAGTTGCCGGGAGGGGGGCATCACCACGGTGCAGATTCCCCCGGGATCCGGCAACCCCATCGGTGGACTGTGTTTCGCTTGCAAGACCGCGGGTACGGTCATTGACGAGATGGTGATTCGCTTCCCCACGGGATTGAAGGGTGCTCTGGGAGAGAATCCGAAGAGATCCCACGGGGTGGGACGTAAGCAGGCCCCCTACACCCGCATGGGGATTGCCGCCCTCATCCGCAGCTACTTCGCCCGCGCCGAGCAATACATGCGTCAGCGCGAGGACGAGGAGGAGGAGGGACCCGACACCGATCTCGGGCTGGAGAACGTCTGCCGGGTGCTGCGGGGGGAAATTCCCTTCCGGATTCACGCTCATCGCCACGACGACATCGTCACCGCCATCCGTCTGTGCGAGGAACTGGGGGTCAGCTACAGCATCGAACACTGCACCGACGGTCATCTGATCGCCGACTTTCTCGGCGAGCGCCGCATCTGGGCCCACGTCGGGCCCGGGCTCTCGAGCCGGGGAAAGGTCGAGACCTTCCATAGAAACGAGGCCAATCCTGCCAGGCTGGTCGGGGCCGGAGTGAGGGTGTCGCTGGTGACGGATCATCCCTTCCTCGACTCTCGCTACTTCATGGCATATGCGGGGATAGCGCACAAGTACGGACTATCCTTCGATGATACGCTGCGTGCCATAACGAAGACACCGGCCGAGTCCATAGGGGTCGCCGATCGCGTGGGTTCGCTGTCGCCGGGCAACGATGCAGACTTCGTCATCCTGGCGGGAGAACCCTTCAGCTACAGATCGCCAGTGCTGGCGACCTACATAGAGGGCAGAGAGGTATACACCCGAACCCCCTACGGATCGGAGGAATGATATGCTGGCGGTAGTCAATGCCCGGCTGCACACAATGGTTGGGCCGGTGGTAAGGGACGGAGTCTTGCTCGCCGACGACCGGGGCAGGATTGTGACGGTTGCTGATCGAGTGGAGGTGCCGGAGGAAGCGACCATCATCGACGCTCGCGGTCGCGATGTCACTCCGGGAATCATAGAGGCTCACTGCCACGCCGGCGTGCACGAAGAGGGATTGGGGTGGGAGGGCAGCGACGGGAACGAATCCACGGATCCCGTGACTTCCCACGTTCGTGCCATCGACGGGGCCAACCCGGAAGACAAGGCTTTTGACGCCTTTCGCCAGGCCGGGCTGACCGCAGTTCAGATAACGCCGGGCAGTGCCAACATCATCGGCGGGGAGCAGTTCGCGGTCAAGTGCCGCCGGACCCGGGTGATTGAGGAGATGGTGCTGCACAACCCGTCGGGCATGAAGGCCGCACTGGGAGAGAATCCGAAGAGAGTATACGGCCCAAAGAAGGGACCGTCGACCAGGATGGGCAATGCCGCCGTCCTGCGCCGGTTTCTTCAGAAGGCCAGCGACTATAGGGACGGAAAAGAGCGGTCAAATGGAGATGGTCTCAAGTATGATGCCCGGCTGGAGGCGCTGATACCGGTCATTGAGGGAGAGCTTCCGCTCCGGATTCACTGTCATCGGGCCGATGACATGGCCACGGCCATTCGGATTGCGGAGGAATTCGACATCCGGTACACGCTGGAGCATGCCACCCAGGCGTTCAAGATGCCCGAGTACCTCAAGAAGCACGATGTCTGGTGCGCCGTCGGGCCGTGTCTGACCGCCGAGGCCAAGGTGGAGATGCGGGGCAACGGGTTCGAGAGTGCGGTCGCCCTGTGGGAGGCGGGAGTGCACTTCTGCCTCACCAATGATCACCCCGTCGTGCACGGACGGAATCTTCGCGCCGTGGCCGGGATGCTGAGCGCCCGGGGAGTGCCGGACGAGGACGCCCTCCGGAGTGTCACCCTTTGGGCAGCCGAGCACATCGGCGTCGACCACCGAACTGGCTCCCTGCAGCCCGGCAGGGACGCAGATCTCGTCATATGGTCGGGCGATCCCCTCGATGCGCGGACATTCGCCGACTGCACAGTCATCGATGGGGACGTAGTCTTTGTGAGGGAATGAAAAGGACCCGGGGCAGCAGGGTGTTGTTGTTTCCATCTCGTGCAGAGCCGTGGCGAGGAGGGATTGCCGCGCTGAAATCCCACCTGGTGCTGCCCCCGGGATGACTCGTCCTGTTTGAAAAGAGGACCTGGCCTACCGCGTCGGGTGCCAGCGAATGCGCGGAGGTGTCTGGCTTCAAGCTGCCGGGCAGATCGGGTATGCTCGCACCAACCTTCCCTGGATGCTTGAGAGTATTCAGTCTGACGGCAGGCAGGTGTGAGTGTTCTGCTAGCTTTATCTGAGCTCCATCTGGGGCATTTTGCTCGGAGTAAACGGGCTTGAGTTTGAGGTCGGAAGCCATCTCTGGGATGATGAGAGGTGGCTTTGCTGTGTTTGGAGAAAGGGGGTGTAGGGGAGTGAAAGAGAGGGAGCTCCAGCTTCACAGCCCCTGGTCAGGGTGATAGAGTGTTGGCTGCTTTCATGGCGTCCCCTCGAGCCAGGGCAGGATCTGTCGGAGTCGTGGGCTGAGGAGGCTCCGGGCCGACCTGGTCCCCCTCAGCAGACGACGGACCCATCTCGTTTTCCTCAAGAGCCAGGCACTGATACTCCTTCGCTGCAGAAGAGAGGAACACTTTTGCCATACACGGTGTAGCATCCCGGTGTGAGAATTCCACCCGCAAGACTCCTCGCTGGATGCAATTCCTGATGGAGAGCTGTTCCCCGATGGGGCTTCACGACTGCGACACAGTCTGACCGGTTGTGAGTAGACTACTTCAATGCACGCCGAGTCCGTCGGATTACGATTTTCTTGTGGATTGCTTGCCGCATTGCCCCACGTCCTGTTATACTTCAGTATGTATCTAGGGGTATTCGGGAGATAGGCAGAGCAAGAGCGAGTGACAGGTCAGATTGTGTCGTTTAATGGCGATAATTGACTTGCATGTGTTGAGGAGGCCGTCTGTGGCTGCTGATATGTTTCATGTTTATGATGATCTGGGCCATCGTGTGTGGGAGCAGATGGTCGATCTTGTCGGATTCCACGTAAGTACCGTTCTGGTGGAGCGCGCCCTGTGGCTCACCCATCAGCACTGTAGCGAATCAGAATACATTGCGCTGCAGGAGGGCGGAATATCCTTTGGGCCGCCGGGTGATCACAGTGATTGGAGGGAGTTCAGGACGGCGGTAGATGAATTCCTCAGTTCCCTCATCAACATTCTGACTCGTCTCGTGGACGTGGAGGCGGCGGAGAGGCTGAATGAGGACGTGGACAGGCTGCTGCAGAGGGGAGAGGGTTTTCTGTGACAGGGATGGACATGTCGGGACGGCGGGTGCTCTCACCGGTTGGGCGTGCGGGCGCGACCTTTCGGAAGGGTTGCCTCACACTGCTGATCGGGCTGAGCCACAGACATTTCTCGCGCGGCACGGAGTGTTTGGATGAGGTCGAGTGCCATTGCACAGGTTGATTATTGCCCCCAAGTGGAAGGAGATAAACGAATCCCTGGCCCGGCTGCTGCAGGTCAACCTGGCAGTGATCACACTCGATGGCGACTTTCTGTCCATGCACAATCCAGGGCCGTTGTTCTCGCGCCTGAACAGCAACTCCGCCCTGCTCAGAACATACTGTGAGTTCTGCCGCTCTATGCTGCGGCCGATTGCAGATGAACGGCGGATCGTCACTGATCCTTTGGGTTTGCTGGTGGCAGGCATTCCCGTCGGCAGCGACACCTGCCTGTTGATGTGTGGCGGCCTCGATGCAGACGGGTTTGGGTCGAGGCAGAAGCTCAGCAGGAATTTGGAGGAGTTTGGAATTGACCGGCGAGACTGCGCCCGTGTGCCGACCGTGACCAGGGCTGAATTTGACGAGAAGGTTGACGCACTCATGCAGCTGTACGGACATCTCGGCTGCTGCCTGGGGAAGGCCGAGGTTGTGGGGGATCAGGTGACCCTGCTGGCTGCCGTCGATGAGATCGACAAGCTGATGGTGGGGAATCTGAATCCCGCTCCTTTTGACCTGCCCCCCATACTGAATCTCGTTGCCAGTTCCCTGATAATCCTGTTCGACGCCGAGGGCTCGTGCATCTTCACCAGGAATCGTCAGGGTGAGAGCTTTGCAATCACGCGCGGCCGACGGAGGGACCTGTTGGAGGACATGAGGGTGCACTGGTTGGAGACGATGGACGTCGACGGGCAGCTCGAAGATGCCGCCGATGGTTGCGTCAGGGCCGCTGCCGCCTGCGGGGTGAAGCTGAAGACCAGTGTCTTTCAAAGGGCGGGGAATACCGTGTTCTCGGGTGTGATCAATGCCACCGGGGAGCCTGACACTGCTCTCTCCATCTTCTCCCGACAGGTGCTCATTGCGATGGAGGTGGCGTTTCTTCACAGGGCTTTGCAGCAGCAGATCGGGATGCTGTTGAATTCACTGCACCACGGGATCATCGTGGCCAATCGCCGCGGAGAAGTCATGCTGGTGAACCGGGCGGCGGTGGATTCCCTGGGATCGGTGGGGATTCGCCTGGCGACGGGGCAGCTGCTGATCGGTGCGGGGCTGGGGCGTCTGATTGAGAGGGCGCTGCTGCTGGCTCTCGAGGAAGGCACCTACTCTCTGCACCAGCAGAGCAGTCTCGGTGGTGGTGAGGCCTCGCTGCATCTGCGCTGGGAGGCATCTCCGCTGTGCTGGGACGATGAGGTTCTCGGGGTTGTGCTGCTGTTTGAAGATGCAACGGAGCTGGTGAACCTGCGTCATCAGATGTATAACCGGGACAAGCTAGCCACAGCGGGCGAGGTGGCGGCAGGGCTGGCTCACGAGATCCGCAATCCCCTGGCCACGGCCCGGGCCGCAGTTCAGCTGCTGGAGATGACTCCCGATGAGAAGAAGGAACACGAACTGCACTCCATGATTGCCTCGGAGCTGGATCGCATCGATGAGAGGCTCAGCAAATTCCTCGAGTTTGCCAAGCCCGGTTTCCAGGAGGACCTGACACCGGTGGACGTTGGCGAGGTGATGCGGGAGGTCGAATTCATGGTTGCCGGTGAGGCGCACCTGCACGGAGTCGAGATCAGGAACCGGCTGAGGCCGGGGGATCTGCCGCCGGCGCTGGCCGAGGTGAACAGGTTGAGACAGGTGTTCCTCAACATCTGCAAGAATGCCGTCGCTGGGATGGAGGAGGGAGGGTTGCTGGAGGTGTCCGCTGAGATAGACGATAGGTACATCTGGATGGGCTTTTGTGACAACGGTCCGGGGATTCCAGACGAGAATCTGGAGAACCTGGTGCGGCCCTTTTTCACCACCAAGCTTACTGGTACCGGATTGGGTCTGTCCATATCCTCCGCCATAGTGAGGGAGTTGGGAGGAGAGCTGCGGATAGAGAGCCAGTCCGGTGCGGGCACCACTGTATATGTAGGACTCCCCCCTGACTCCTCTCAAGTCAGTCATCGCATGGTGTAGGGAGGGAAGGAGGGTGCCCCTGAGGGGCGCAGAGCGGGGCCCCTCGATTCTCCTTTCGCCGCGAACGGACTCTTGCAGCCGGCCGAGAGGAGTCTTTCGAATGTCCTCTCCTCTGGGACCCGCCCACCGCGATTCGGCACCTTTAGTGACTTGCATCTCCATGTTCCTCGCCCGGGTTCACAGCTGAGTTCGCCCGCCTTTCAACAAGGTGTGCGGATGCCAGTCGGGGGCGCTTGCCCGGCCTGGACTGCACGGATGACGATAGAGGCGGTGCGGACCTCGATGCAGCTGGTCTCTCACCTCCCACTGAGCTGTCGGTGGGTGTGGTAGCGCGATTTGGATTCTCTCATGATCCAGCAGCAGGTGAGGGGGTGGGTGCTGGCAAAGTGAATGTATGTCACCGGTCTTTTCGTCAGTCGGCGAACCCTCGATGGGACAGGAATGTCCCGCGGGTGTCGGCGCAATTGAAGCCACGGTTGTCGGTGCCGGTGAATGGCGGACTCAATTCTTCGGTGCTGGGCTGAGAGGATGGTGCGTTCGTGAATCTCCTCGAGCACGAGGGTAAGAATCTCCTGTCGCAGAGGAAGGTGGCAGTTCCGCGCGGCGAAGTGGCAATGGATCCGTCGCAGGCTGCCGAGATCGCATCGCGGCTCGACTGTGAGCTGATGGTCAAGGCACAGGTGCGGACGGGTCGAAGGGGACGACAAGGAGGGGTGATGACCGCCTCCTCGCCGTCCGAAACCGAGGAGGCGGCTGAGGCCCTGCTGAAGAGCAAGATCGGCGGGCTGCCGGTGGAGTCCGTTCTGGTCGAGGAGAGGGTATGGCCCGAACGGGAGCTCTATGCTGGCGTCACCTTGGATCGGGGGAGGAGGTCGGTCTCCGTGCTTCTCTCGGCGCGCGGTGGGGTGGACGTGGAGAATTCGGGGGCAGTCCCGCAGATTCGCTGCGACGGGGTGGAGCCCCTCTGGCCTCACCGGTTCGTCGGGCTGGGTCGGGAGGCGGGCCTGAAGGGTGAGCTACTAGCCCGGGTTGCCGAGACTATGCTGTGGCTGACGCGCTGTTTCTGGGATCTTGACGCCACCACGGCTGAGATAAACCCGCTTGCCGTGATGCCTGACGGAGGACTAATGGCCCTGGATGCGAAGATGGTGATAGATGACTTTGCCCTTTTCCGCCAGGCGGACCTGGCCCGAATTGAACGGGGAATGTACTCGGAGGAGGAGAGGAAGGCGAGGGATTCCGGGGCCGACTATGTCCCTCTCGAGGGAGGCGAGGTTGGCATCATAGCCGGGGGAGCCGGTCTGGGGATGGCGACCATGGATGTGCTCTGCGCCCTGGGGGCAGAGCCGGCGGCGTTCTTCGACCTCGGCGGTGCAGTGACGGAGGATCGCATGGCGTCTGCGCTGAGAATCGTCTCCTCCGCCCCGGGAGTGAAGGGCATAATCATCAATGCGTTTGGCGGAATCACCAACTGCGAGATCATGGCCCGGGGGATCTCTGACGTGGTGCGCGGCGGGGGCCTGCGGCAACCCCTGGTGGTGAAGATGCGTGGTCACTCGCAGGAGAAGGGGTGGGAGCTGCTGACGGGCGTGGGGGTTTCAGTGGTGAAGCTGGGCACCACGGGTGAGGCCGTGGCCGGTCTTCTGAAGATGATGGAATCCGCGAGGTGAGGTGAATGGCCATTCTGGTGAGCAGGAACACCGCGGTGATCATGCAGGGAATGACGGGGCGGCAGGGTCGTTATCACACTGCGCGCATGCTGGAATACGGGACTAACCTGGTTGCCGGAGTTGTGCCGGGTCGGGGTGGATGTGAAGTGGAAGGTTTGCCCGTGTATGACACAGTTGACGAGGCTGCCGCCGCCGGTGAGATCGACGTGTCCCTGGTGTTGGTGCCCCCGCCTTTCGCCCTGGATGCGGTGGCTGAGGCTGTGGATGCCGGGGTGTCCCTCATCGTGGTGGTCACCGACGGGGTACCCGTTCTGGATGCAGTCAGGATGCTGTCTCTGGTCAGCAGTGCGGGCTCGAGACTGATCGGCCCCAATAGCATCGGTGTGATCAGCCCGGGCGAGAGCAAGGTTGGAATCATGCCTGGGAACATGTATCGAGCGGGGGTGGTGGGAGTGGTGTCGCGCAGCGGGACCCTGACCCACGAGGTGTCCTCCAATCTCACCTACAATGCAATGGGACAGTCCACGTGCGTGGGCCTGGGTGGAGACCCGGTGGTTGGGTCCACCTTTGTCGATGCCCTGGAGATGTTTGCCTCCGACCAGAAAACGGAGGCGGTAGTATTGGTGGGAGAGATTGGGGGAACGATGGAGCAGGAGGCCGCGGACTACCTGCGGACGGGATATCCCAAGCCGGTTGTGGCCTACATAGCCGGCCAGAACGTCCCTCACCAGCGAAGGATGGGGCATGCGGGGGCCATAGTGGAGGGTGAGACGGCGACGGCGTCAGTCAAGCGGGCTTACCTCAAGGCTGCAGGAGTCACTGTGGTGCCGGTGGTGGACGATATCGCCGGGGCGGTGCGGGACGCCCTCTCGCGGTGAACCGGATGCAACCGGATGTGCTGCCGGATGTCGGATCCTTTACTCTGGGTCTGGAGCTGTTGCAAGCGACTCCGCCCCTGACCGCGGCTAGTGACGTATGCTCAATGCGACCAGCCGGGGGGAGACGTCATCTTCTGCCTCGAGTGGTGCCAGATATTGTGGCCGTTCCAACATGGCGCTTGTCGCACGCGCCCAATCCATCAATTTTTACCTAAGGGACTGGAAGAAGATTGCTTCAGCGAAGTATGATAATGAATGAAGCGTTCATTCACGAGGGGAGGCGTGAGAATGCGACCGGATCCGCGACTGTGGGTCGTGTACAGTGCTGCCAACCGTCTCTTCATTAAGCGAGGTTACGCTGCCACTCATGTCTCGGATATCGCCGAGACCGCAGGTATTGCCACCG
>JAWOBW010000097.1:0-4328 GCA_046484105.1 Bacillota bacterium | reverse complement strand
GAAACAGGGATCCCTCGTAGACCTTGGAAAAGTCTTCCGTGACCTTTCCAAATAACAGGCAGCCATGGGACAGTCCCCGGTGAGAGTGGCCGCGTCCATCATCTTCCGAGAGAACTACCTGCCGCTACGGTGAACGCGCCCTGCGGTTTGTTCACGTGGAATCTGGCCGCCCTGCGCAGAACCTGTACCCGCAGGTGGTCTCCCGTGACCTGGCCACCGGGGCAATTGGTGCCAGCGGGGACGAAGAGATCAGCGACATAAGGGTCCTGCCCCGGGGGATACCCCGCTGTACATCACGCCCGCAGGAGACGTTGACGGGTGGTGCCCGGTGCCCGACGGGACAGAGATGGAAAACGGACTGCCCGACGCATCCCGGCGATGGCAGATGTGGATCTTTCCTGCGCGCGAGCCGCCGAATCAGCCGGCGACTGCCGATTTCTCCTGAGGTTGCTGTCCCTTCTTCGCTATGCGCACCCGGGGGTCCAGTGCATCCCGAATGCCGTCGCCGACGAGGTTGAAGCCAAAGACGGTGATGAGAATCGCCACACCCGGGAAGATCCCGACCCACCATTCGGAGCGGAGGAGGTGCCGCCCGTCGCTCACCATCCCTCCCCAATCGGGCAGGGGCGGTTGGGCGCCGAGACCGAGAAAGCTCACTCCGGCCGCCTGCAGTATGGAGGTTCCGATCCTGAGCGTGGCCAACACGACTATGGGACCGATGATGTTGGGCAGCACGTGCAGCAAGAGTATGCGGGAAACTGACGCACCGGCGGCGTGCTGGGCCTCAATGTACTCCTTCTCCCGGACCGAAAGCGTGGAGCCCCTCACCAGACGTGCGAACCTGGGAATGCCGGAGATGCCCACGGCAATCATGACATTGTACAGTCCAGGTCCCAGGACTGCCACCACTGCGAGGGCAAGGAGTATCCCCGGAAATGCCAGCAGTATGTCCATGAGGGCCATTATGAATCGATCGATCTTGCCCCCGTAGAACCCCCCGATCAGCCCCAGTGTGCTGCCGATCACCAGGCCAATGCCCGTTGCGATGAAGGCAATCTGAAGGGATATGCGGGCTCCCCAGATGATTCTCGAGGTCAATTGTCTGCCCAGCTGGTCCGTGCCCAGCGGAGCCTCACGGGACGGAGCCACCAGTCTCATGGGCAGATCCTGATTGTCATAACCTTCCGGGGCGAGAAGCGGCGCGAAGATTGCCATGCCGAATATCAAGAGCAGGCACAGGCCGCCGATTCTGGCCGAACGGTGACGCGACAGGCGAACTAGAACATTCATCTACACCAGCCCCCGACTCAGTTGTACCTGATGCGCGGATCTATCAGCGAGTAGGTGAGGTCCACGAACAGGTTGACGACGACGAAGATGACGGCAATCAATAGAATGCAGGCCTGAACCATCGGATAGTCGCGGGCGTTGATCCCATTGATCACCAGGGTACCGACACCGGGCCAGGCGAACACCTGCTCCGTGATCACCGCACCGCCGAGCAGAACGCCCAGCTGCAGACCGATGAGAGTGATCACAGGTATCATGGCATTTCTCAGCGCGTGCCGGTACAGCACTGTGCGCTCGCCGAGTCCCTTGGAGCGAGCGGTGCGGATGTAGTCCTGGTTGAGCACCTCCAGCATGCTGGAACGCGTCATGCGGGCCATCACTGCCGCGGTGCCCGTTCCCAGTGTTATGGCCGGCATTAGCATTCGACGCAGTCCGTCGACACTGAAGAGGGCTTCACCCATGCCGGAAGCTGGCAACCACCCCAAACGGTAGGCGAACACCAGCATCAACAGCAGGCCTATCCAGAATGAGGGAGCCGAGACCCCTATGAGAGAGGCTCCCATTGAGAGACTGTCTCCCAGCGAATTGGGCCTGACCCCGGCGTAAACGCCGATGGCCACACCGAAGATTGCCGACCACGTGATGGCCACCACGGCCAGCTGCAGCGTATTGGGGAATCTCGTTCTTATGTCCTGCATGACTGGCCTATTCGTGCGGAAGGATCTGCCGAAGTCCAGTCGGAGGGCACTGCTGAGGAATCGCCAGTACTGGATGTGGAGGGGATCGTTGAGGCCAAGGCGCTCCCTGATGGCTTCTATGTCTTTCTCGTATGCCTCGGGTCCGGCCAGCAGCCTGGCGGGATCGCCCGGGGTGAGGTGAACGAGAAGGAACACGAGAATGCTGACCCCGAGGAATATGGGTATCGCGTTAGCTACTTTCCGCATCGCGTATTGCAGCACGACATCTCCTCCTGACTGCCCAGTCACCTCCGGGGGACCTGCCCCCGGAGGTGACACCAGTCTTCTCTATTCAAAATACAGCTGCGTGTAATCACCCGAGAGCGCCGGGCTGGGGTCCCAGCCCCTGACATTCGACGGGTGCACCCAGATGAGCGCCTCGTTGCCCACGTATATGTGCCAGGCATTTTCGTTGATGATCATCTGGGCCTCCTTGTACAGCTCCTTGCGCACCTCGATGTCGACTTCCTGTCCCGCCCGCCGGAGGATGTCATCCAGCTCGGGATCGCTGTAGCCAGCGTAATTGCCGCGGCCGCCTGTCATGACCAGGGCATCGGTAAACAGCGAGGGGTCAGCGCCGGACTGGTTCCATCCGAGGAAGGTCATCTGGAACTCGCCGGCCCGGACCTCGTCGAGGAAGGCCCCCCACTCCATGACCTTGACTTCGGTCTCTATGCCGACCTTCTCAAACTCGTGCCGGACTACTTCGCAGATATCCTTGTCCATGAAGTAGCGATGATCGGGCGAGTGGATGGTGACGCTCAGGCGCTGTCCATCCTTCTCATAATAGTCACCGACCATGGTGAAGCCGGCTTCCTCAATGAGCTCGCGGGCCTTGTCCGGGTCATGACCGAAGTTCGGCAGGACGCCCTCCCCGGCGTAACCCCAGCCGGCCATGGGCAGGATCGAATCCGACGGAACGGTCAGGGGCTGGGCAACGGCCTCGACGATGGCGGGCATGTCAACAGCCCAGTTGACCGCCTCCCGGATGCGCTTGTCGTCGAAGGGAAACCTCGTGACGTTGAGCTTCAGTTCGCGGCCGCGATAGGCCGGAGTAACTATCACGTTCAGATCGGGATTCTCCTCGAAGCGCTCCAGGTCCTGCGGAGAGGCGCGGGTGATCAAATCCACGCCACCGGTCTCCAGCTCGATCACCTGGGTATTGGCCTCGGGGATCACGCGATAGACCACCTTCTCCAGCTTGGGTCCGTCGCCCCACCACTCGGGGTTTCTGACCAACTCCACGCGCTGACCCTGAACCCACTCGCTCCACATGAAGGGACCGGTGCCTATGGGCTGCATGGACCAGTCCTCATAGTCCATGCTGTTGAAAGCTTCCATACTGGGAATGAACCCGCCATTGGGCATTATGACATTGTCTGCGAAGGCGGCCATGGGCTCTCCCAGGTGGAACGTGACGGTGTATTCGTCGTGCACCTCGATCTCATCTATGACGGAGAACTGGGCCTGGAAGTTGCTCTCATCACTCTGGGCGCGGGTGAAGTGCCATTCAACCACCTCGGCGTTGAAGGGCGAGCCGTCGTGGAAGGTCACACCCTCACGCAGATAGAACGTCCAGGAGAGTCCGTCCTCGGAGGTCTCCCAATCCTCGGCCAGACACGTGGTCGGCTGCCCGTCCGGAGTCCTGGTGAGCAAACGTTCGTACATTTGGAAGGCGACTCCGCTGGTGGTGGCGTCGCCTATCTTGATGGGATCAAACTGCACGATGTCCGTCTCCAGTGCGATGATCCAGTCCTTCTTAGCTCCGGGCTCTTCCTGTTCCTCCTCCCGCTCCTGTTCTTCCTCACCCTCTGCGGGCTCAGCGGGCTCTTCAGCAGTTTCTCCGCACGCAATCAAGGCAAACACCAACATCAACACCACGAGTATACTGAGAACTCGTTTCACTCGTTTAACCCCCTCGAATTGGAGTGCTCGCTGTCAGAAGACGATGATGTGGTCGTCGCCCAGCCATCCACCTCCCCTCAAGGATGCTAAAAACCGGGGAGCTGTCAGCTGCTCCCTGCCGCCAAGGGCAAACCGCGGCGCGAACTGAAAACGAAATATAGTCCGCCCCCAGAAACACAATCTCTCTTTTTGGCATGTCCTTGCTCTGCAAAAGGTTATAATAATCCTAAAGCTATCAAACTCTCCGCGTCAACCGGTATGTAAGTTGCAACCAGATCCCAGAAAGCATTCCAAGATGCCAGCAACAATATCAGTGGTTTCAGTTAACGTGCAGGTGGATACCGGGGCACGGGCAATCAGGACGGGCGCGCCGCGTGACAGTCCCCGTCACCGCTC
>JAWOBW010000088.1:0-9898 GCA_046484105.1 Bacillota bacterium | reverse complement strand
AGCATGTCGCGCCCCATCTCGTCCGTTCCCAGTAGATGGGCCGGCGACGGGGGCTGGAGCCGGTCTCCGGCAAAGGGTTCGGTGGGGGAGTGGGGGGCGAGCACCGGGGCTGCCGCGGCGACCAGCAGCAGGGCCGCCACGATGGCGGTGCCGAGGAAGAGACTCGGGTTTCTCGGAATCCTACTCAGTATCCTTTTCATCCGTACTTCACCCTGGGATCCACGTAGGCGTACAGAAGATCCACCAGCAGGTTGACGAGGCAGAACACAACGGCGATGACCAGGGTGCACCCCATTATGGCGGGGAAGTCCATGGTGAGAACGGAGTTGACCACGTACAGTCCCATGCCAGCCCAGTTGAAGATGAGCTCCACCACCACGTTGCCCCCCAGGACGAAACCGAACTGAAGGCCAATGACGGTCAGCACCGGGATCAGCGCGTTCTTCAGGGCGTGCTTGTTGATCACCGTCCACTCCCTCAGACCCTTGGCCCGCGCAGTGTATATGTACTGGGCGGTCATGACCTCCAGCATGCTGGATCGGGTCAGGCGGGTGATCATGGCCACCGGGTACGACGCCAGGGTGATGGTGGGAAGCGCAGCGTGCCGCAGGACGCTGAGGAAGCCGGCGCCGTTTCCCGCCAGTAGGGTGTCGATCAGCATCATCCCCGTTACCCGGACCGGTGCCCCGACGGCGTCGGAGATCCGCCCCCCGTAAGGCAGCCATCCCAGCTTGCGGTAGAACAGGAGCTGCATCATAAGGGCGAGCCAGAACATGGGGACCGCCACGCCGCCGACGCTCAGCACCCGGCAGAGGTGATCGGCGACCGTGTTGCGCTTCACCGCGGCAGTTATCCCCAGGCAGAGCCCGAGGAGGCAGGAGACTCCGAAGCTGAGAAACACCAGCTCCGCCGTGGCGGGGAAGTAGTCCCTGAGGTCGCGCAGTACCGGTCTCCGGGTGTGGATGGACCTCCCCAGGTCCGCGCGGAGGAGTCCGCCCAGATACAGAAAGTATCGCTGCACCACCGGCAGGTCCAGTCCCATCTCCTGGCGCATGGCCTCCACCGCCTCCGGACTGGCGTGCAGGCCCGCGGCGGCCCTCGCCGGATCAGCCGGGATGACGTGGGATATGGCGAAGGTCAGCGTCAGCACACCCATGATTACGAAGCAGGCCAGCAGCAGTCTTCCGGCGATGTAGCGCAGCAGCATGACGGGCTCCCTCCAGATGCCCGGGGGCGGTTGATCTTCCGCCCCCGGGGGATCACCGGCTCTTGTACATGTCGTAGAAGTTGTAGGTGCCGATGTACATGGGGTTGAAGACGTAGCCCTTCACCCAGGTGCGCATCGGATAGGCCGCGTCCAGCTGAGCCACCGGGATGATGGCGTAGTTGTCGGCTATCAGGTGCTGTACCTCTTCATACATATCCACCCGGGCGTCCCTGTCCGGGGTGCGCCGGGCCGCGTCCAGCAGTTCATCGACCCTGGGATTTTCGTAGTAGATGCAGTTGTACCCGGCCGAACCCTGCATCTCCGAGTGGAACATTACATAGAGCCAGTCGTTGGGGTCGGCGACGCGCGGGTACCAGTAGAAGGCGTAAGACTCGGGGGCGGTGTCGGGATCAGATATGGCTGACCAGAGGGTGGGCCAGGTCATGGGGATGATCTCCAGCTCGACCCCGATGTTGGACAGACCCGCCTGCCAGACCTCTGCCGCCTGCCGGGCGGGTTCGCTGCCCTCGACGTAGCCGTACTGCATTTTGAAGCCGCCTCCGGGGTGTCCTGCCTCCGCCAGGAGCTCGGCCGCCCGGTCAAGGTCATATTCGTGCGGCGCGAGGTCTCCAGCGTATCCCCACTGGTTTGACGGGAGGACTCCCCTCAGCTCGTAGGCGTACCCGCGGAAGACCTGCTCGAGGGCCTGCTGGGCGTTGTAGGCGAGGGATACAGCCTCCCTTACCCTCACGTCGTCGAGGGGGTCGCTGATCACGTTGATCATGTGATACAGGGTGTTGAGCGTGGCGTTGCGGTTCAGGTCGATGTCCGGGTTCGCCTCGAAGGCCGGCCAGTCGTCCTGTGAACTGAATACACTGGTGTCCAGGTCACCCTTTTCCAGCAGCATGCGAACGGTGGCGGGCTCCACCACGTTCTTGATGATGATCATCTCTACCTTCTGGTGTTCCTCCCAACCCTTCCAGTAGTCATCAAAGCGGATCAGCGACACCTGCTGCCCGGGGATCCATTCCTCGAACTGGAAGGGACCGGTGCCGACGGCGTGGTCGTGCAGCCACTCCTCCGCCAGATCGCCGTCTTCCTCGTGCTCCCGCACTGCCGTCGGGCTTACGACCAGGGGTCCCACCTGACTCGCCAGTGTGTACAAAAACGGAGCATACGGGTACTGCAGGGTGATCTGCAGGGTGTGTGCGTCCAGCACCGTAATATCCCCTACCGGCTTGAATATGTCGGCCGGGGCGTGGCCCAGCTCGATGGCGCGGGCGAAGGAGAATCTGACGGCCTCGGCGTCAAGGTCAGTCCCGTCGTGGAACTTCACTCCCTCTCGCAGGTGGAAGGTATAGGTCAGACCGTCGGATGATATGTCCCATCTTTCTGCCAGCACGGGCTCGAGCTTCTCGGTTCCCGAGCCCTTGTAACCCACCAGGGTCTCGTACATGGCCCGCACCGGGGTCGCCGAGCACACGTCGTTGGCCTTGCCCGGATCGAGGGTCGTGGGCATGTCCCGACCGACCATCATTGTGGTCAGGTCGATTCCGTCATCCGGTTCGGATTCGGGTTCAGCAACCGGGTCCTCTTCCCCCGGTGGTTCTGCCGTCTCCTGGCCACACCCGGCACAGGCCAATGACAGCAGCAGGATGGTCAGCAAAGCGCAGAGCATTGATCGGTACTTCACAGTAATCCCCTCCCTGTAATGTGTATGTTGACAGGTTGTGACGATATGCCTGCCCGGCGCAGGAAGCACTGATCGGTGGTCGGACGATCGAAACGGGCTGTCGGAGATGACCCGGTCCCGGACGGTGCCAGGCGGGCGGGGAGTGAGACCTCCGGTGGTTCCCGCCGCTGATGCAGTGAAGTCATCATCTTACCACCGGCCGGCGCTGCACCATTTATCCTCATCATTCGAACGCAGGATCGGATGGCGTCGAATGAAGATAAAGCGGCACGTATTGCGGCGTAATTATCAGTTTTCGTAATATGCAGGGAGGATACATGGGACATACCGAGACTCCAATATAGAAGTACTTGGGCTGATCGTGTCGGTCGAGTCGTTGCTGACCGGGAATCGCTTACTGGTATTGTTGACATCGAAACTGTCGCTGAGTGTTCCCGGGGGCTGAGTTCGGCAGGGTGTGTCGGGCCGTCCCGCTGGGGAGGCTGCTCGTCTACTCTGGAGTGAAGGTGACAGTTGCAGCGGGGGTGTATCTGTGATCCCAGGGAGGGGGTTCGGACTGCGATGACTGACAGGAGAGCGATTGCGCTTCTGCTGGCGGTTGCATTCGCGCTGGCAGTTGCGGTTGGGGCCTGTGCGCCGGAAGAGGGGTTGGTGGAGGAGGAGCCGACGACCGAGCCTGCGGACGGAAAGAGAGGAGGCACTCTGGTCTTCGGCCGACTGCAGGAGCCGGAGACCCTGGACATTCACCGGACGCCGTGGCTGGATGAGCTGATGTACAGCATGCAGGCGACCCTGCTCAATAGAGCAGAGGACGGACTCGTCACGTGATGCCGAACTGCCTGGCTCGCATCCTGGTCCTGATGTCCATGCGGGTGGGGCAGTCGATACTGTCGCTGGCCGCACTGAGCTTCCTCGGTCTCGGTGCCGCCCCACCCATGCTGGCGTGGGGCCTGATGCTCAGTGAGGCCAGGGCGTATATGCGGGAGTCGTGGTGGATGACCACTTTCCCCGGGTTGGCGATTCTGACGACCGTCTGGGGATTCAACCTGGTGGGGGATGGATTGCGGGATTACCTGGATCCCTACGTGAGAAAGAACTAAGAACATGAAGATCGGGTCCCAAGGCCACCGTGATGGCATATCGGAGGTAGCAGGGCCGGTTCGGAAAGACCTCCGGGTCTTCATGTTGCAGTCAGCTGCCGATGTCAACCGGTCATCAGACGAGCCGTTGCAGAAACTCCATCGGCATGGCGCGGTTGAGTTCCTCGTGGCAGTACTGGTTGCGGTAGTTTCGAAGGCACCCGTAGCAGCTGCTTTCGCCCTCCTCACCTCCGCATTCGCAGGAGCGCAGGATGGTGAGAGCCGAGCGAAGCACCTCCGTGAATACCTCCCTGTCCCGGGCGATCCGGCGAACGTGCCCCGCCCCTCCGGGGACATCATCAAACAGGACCAGCGCTGGCCGGCCGGGGTCTCCGTAGTGGGGATACAGACACCCGTCGAGGTCGGCCCTGGCGATGTCCAGTGCCTTGCTGGCTCCCTCCAGCAGCGCGTACAGCAGAGACACCCAGAAGCCGTCCCGCAGGTCACGGTAGCTGCCGAACCTGACCAGCAGCACGTCCGTCTCATAGTCGTGCCCGAGGTCGATGGAGGTGAGCCTCCCCTCACATTTGTATCCCCATGGGTTCTCGTGGGTCAGGGGTATCGCCTCCCCACCCAGGACGCAGTAGCCGCAGCTGCGGCACAGGCGAAACCCTCTCCGCCCTGCCTGATTCAGAACAGCCAGGCGGCCGTTCGATATGGCCTCGACCTCGACTGTGAGCCCTCCCGCTTCCAGGCGGAGGGTCTCTTCGGTTCGGGAATGCTTATCCGGGCGAGAATAGTATGTGCGCGTGGTATAGGTTCTCTCCGGCTGGCTTTCGCCCGGGTTGTCCGGTGAGCTGCGGCTGACGTGAAAGCCGAATTCGGGCTTTACGAAGGTTCCGCGATTCGGCCCCGCTGGATTTCCGCAGGCGGCGCACAGCTCCATCGGATCCGCGGCGGCCACCTGTTCTCGCTGGAAGTGACCGCAGTGCTGGCAGATGACGTAGCGATAGGTGGGCCACTCTCTCTCGGGCAGTCGCTTGAGGTATCGACTGGTCCACAGCTTCCCGCCGGCGACGACCTGACTGCTGGGCGCGTATTCCGACAGGGCTATTCTGAGATCGCGGTTGAGCTCCAGCCTCCGGGCGGCGTCCGAGGCGTCCCTGGCGCTGTTGAACAGGTGCAGCTCCACCACGTCCACCGGGAACCCATACTTGGGCAGCACGTTGCGGCTGGAGAGGTAGTTCAGCAGGGAGCGGCGCTTGATGGTTCGGATGGATCGCAGTATGCCCGCGTCGGGTTTGCCCGCCCTGAAGCGTTCCTCCCTTGCCCGTTCCAGTTCAGTCACGTCGCGGTATACCTCTTCTGCGGCGACGTTCAGTACGTCGTCCAGCAGCGCACCGGTCCAGGTCCAGTCGTCAACTCCAAGACTCGAGTGCAGGTGAGGGGGCACGATGCGCCGGAGCATCTCCTGGAGATTCCGCGGCTGCCCTTCCAGGTACTGCCTCAACAGGCTGGGGCCGGTGTCCGTTTCTGGGAAGAAGAAGTCCTCAACCAGGCGAAACATGTCTGGGTTTGCCTTCCAGAACTCTGCCATGGCCACCGAGTGCATGTGTCTGCGGATGATCTTCTCATTCGACAGGTCAAAGCTGGGAGGAGTGATCTGCCCGGTGACCATGCGGGTCGGATCCTCGAAGTAGCTCAGGTCGTGGGAACGGCGCTGGCAGTAGGTGAGGGCAAAGGCGGTGGCCTCGCTTCTCCTGCCGGCCCGTCCCGCTCTCTGGGCGTAGTTGGCGGGAGTGGGGGGGACGTTGCGCATGAATACGGACTCGAGGTCTCCAACGTCAACGCCCAGCTCGAAAGTGGTCGAGCAGCTCAGAACGTTGACCCTGCCCTCGTTGAATGCGGTCTGCAGTCTGGCTGCGGCCTCGCTCTGCAGCTGGGCGGTGTGCTCCGCGGCCTTCAGCCTTGCCGTTTCGAGGGTGAGGTAGAGGTTGCGGTAGTGGTTGTCGGCAAACACCTCCTCGGGTGCGCAGGGTCGCAGTGTCCCCTCGCAGCGGTAAGTGGGGCAGGTGCCCCTCAGGTTGAACAGCGTGAGCTTGTGACAGTGGTCACAGCGATACCACTGGATGCCGTCATTCACCGCGGCGGGCTCAATCTCCCACTGCTGGTGCTGCATGCGATAGGTGGTGCCCTCCCCGTATTCCGAGTGCGAAGTGAAGAACGTCCTCCAGGGGTTCCGCATGAGGGTTCTGTCCCATATGTCGTGCAGGAGCTGCCGGCATTGGTCCGGGGAGACCTCCGGGAGGCTGCGATCACACAGTCGTAGAAGGAAATCGAGTCTGCTGTTTGAATACCTCTCGGTCGGCACCCAGCTGTGAATGTGTCTGGCCGCATTGGACTCGCTGCGACGAAAGCTGTTGATGTAGTTCCTCGGCGAGAAGATGTCATCGGTGGCCCTGACTCCGCTGGGAAGACTGGTGGCGCCGTATCTTCTGAAGCTGCGAATCAATACCTGGTATAGGGTCCAGACCTCCTCCCGGGTGAAATTCCAGGGCTCACGGAGTAGGGGCGGAGGTGCCATCCAGCCCCCCGGCTGAGTAACTGAGAAGCCCATCAGTCCGAGCTGCTCAGGGCTGTTGCGCGCGTCGATTTCCAGAAGCTCATACAGCACCCATCGCCAGGCCTCATCCTCGTATTCCTGTGGACCCATGTCCGCAGAGAGATTCACCTCCTGCATCAGGCTGCTCAGTCGGCTCACCAGGCTGGTGAGTCTCCAGCGACTGCTGGCCAGGCTGTCGCGGTTCTGCCGCAGGACTTCTATCATGAGCCGTCGGCGCAGCATCCTGGAGTAGCTCCTGCTCAGGTAGGTGGCGAAGAAAGCCGCATCTCTGCGGCTGTCCGAGAAGATCAGCAGCTTGCGGGCCGTCCCTTCGACCGCGGTGGCCGCCACCTCAGACGTCGGCAGCCAGTCGTCCTGGGGGTCGGGAGCCTCCTCTGCTGGGTTGGGAGTCGTCATGCTTCTCTCGGGCAGCTTCTGATACAACGAGGTGGTGAGGACGCTGGCGACGGCGTCACGTCCGGTCAGGAACCGGCGGGCTATCCCGACTGTGGAGCGACTCCGACAGCCGGGGCAGGTGTGAACGCGTCCCTTGCGGGTTGAGGCGCGGATCACCCGGTGGTGATACTCCGACGGACAGGTGCAGGGAGCTGCCGTCGATCTCTCCGCGGCGATGGCGCCACAGCGGGCGCAGACGAGGAATACGTGTTCTCGACTGTCGGCGGAGGCTGTGCCGAAGTCGACGATCTCGTCCTCGTTGTCCGGGACCTCCTCTGCTGCATCGTCGTCGAGAAGAAGGTAGTATTCGAGGTTGTGGGGATCCTCGAAGTACTTCTGACCGGGATGGCGCAGTCTCTTCAGATCATCTTCTTCTCGCACCTCCCCGAGCAGAAACAGGGCACCACACTGGTTGCACGCTGCTATTTCAAAGACGGGATAGCGATGATCATCCTCCTCGATCCATTCCCTGCGCCTGAGGTAGAGCTGACGGAGCGGTGCTAGGCTCAGGTATGCGCCCTCGATGGCGCGCACGAAGAGGTGATACCGCGCCGGAAGCAGCGGCATCTCGCCTTCCTCGGCTCGGGCCCTGGCCGCGAGATCAACCAGCGAGCTCAGGACATGGGAACCGTGGGGCGAATCTCCGAAGAGACACTCAACGAGCTCCTCGAAATACGCCGGCCCACCGTCGAGCAGGGTTCTCAGGTCGGACAGGTTCTCATCTCCCCGCAGCAGGTGATAGAGAAAACGATTCATACGGCCGTCGCTCTTCTGGCGGGCGCTGTGCAGAACCGGATCGGGGACACCGTGCGAGGAGGCCGCGACACTCAATTGCTCGATGGCGCGTTCTCCCGAGCTGCGCGAGACAGCTGCCGCCATCTCCCCGTACAGGAGATGATCCGGGCGTCCCCACAGGTCACTGGCCGTGGTTGCCGGCGGCCTGCGCACCGCCGCCACCACGTCCTGGCGGGCCGGATCAAGTGGATCCCAGGCGAACTCTTCAGTGAAGAGATTGCCCGCGAACCGGGCGATGTAGGGGAAGTCGTCTTCTCCCCGGCCCAGTGTGGCGCTGGTGGCGATGCACTGCAGACGCCCCTGTTCGCTGCCCGTCACCCTGTCCTTGAGGCGCCTCAGCAGCATGGCCATCTCGATTCCCCGGGCACCGCCGTAGGTGTGGGCCTCGTCCAGAACGATGAATCTCCAGTCTTCGGCCAGATCTCCGTCGAAGAAGGGAGTGTCCAGGGGGCGCATGAGGAGGTACTCCAGCATTGCGTAGTTGGTGAGGAGAATGTGGGGCGGGGTTCTGCGCATCTGTTCCCGCGACACGAGTTCATTGACTGCCGGCTCGGCATCGAACATGCGCACGTGGAGCTCTCTCGCCTCTCGCTCGCCCGGGCGGGTCTCCCCGGTGTAGCGGCCGAAGGTGATGTCGGGGCAGTACTTCAGCAGTGTGCGCAGGCGCTTGAGCTGATCGTTGGCGAGGGCGTTCATGGGATACAGAAGCAATGCCCGCACTCCGGGTCCCAGTTTGTCTGCCTCTCGCTGGCGGAAAATGTGATTCAGAATGGGTATCAGGAAGGCCTCCGTCTTTCCGGATCCGGTTCCCGTGGACACCACCACGTTGCGTTTCCCCTCCACCAGCTTGCGGATGGCCTCCTCCTGATGCACGTAGAGGGGGCGCTGCAGGGGCAGGTCCAGGGGGTTGAGCTCCTCCATGCCCCGTGACAGGATGCCCTCATCGACCAGCTGCTTCGGGTTCCTCCCGGTCTTGAAGGGGGGGGTGGCCTCCAGCAGCGGTCCCTTGACGAAGCTTCCTTGCTCCAGCCCCCTCTTGAGGGCTCTCTGAAGCCTGTCATTCTTCAGCCCGAAGGTTGTGGACAGATACCTGAGGTAATCGCGGCGGATGGTTTCGGTGGTATCCACGGGATCGAGCGGCATTGCGGCTCTCCTCTCACTGACTGTATGCGATGTACAGGTCTTCGGTCTTCAGAAAGCTTCGGTGGCCCCGCAGCAGCTCCTTCGTCTGATCCTCCTGTGCCCAGAACATGAGCTGGCAGGCGCTGCAGAACACGGCTCCGTCGCCCCGGCGGTCTTCTATTGCCGTGATCCAGCCGTTTGAGATCTCCATCTTCACGGGGTTGACCGGCGGGCGAAAGCCCTTGAGGTTGCGGATGGACATCTTGCCCACATACCATCCCTCGTTGACCGGCTTCACCCGGGCGTAACCCTCCACCGGCAGGCTCTGATTGATGATTCTTCCGAGGATCCGAACCTGGTAGGAGAGGCGCAGGGGGGTCTCCCGGGCGCTGCGGTGTCCCACGCGCACTGAATGCAGTTTGATGCGATCACCCGTTGCCAGCTCTTCCGGCGGGCGTATGCGAATGTCCAGCACCCCGGGAGAGCCGTCGGCCGGGTAGTGTGGCTCGGGGGGCTGTGCACCCCATTCGTCCGCCTCCACCGCAGCAACCTCCACCCGGTACTCGCCGGGAGAGACTCCGCGTCCCAGGTCGAGGACTGCCTCGCGCCTTCCCCTGCGCACGGCCGCCTCCTTCACCGGGCGCCTCGAGCCGCGGTGCCAGAGCCTGACCGCACGAGCAGTCGCTCTTCCTCTCTCAGCCGTCCAGCGGACCTGCAGGCTAGTTGCCGGTCCATCATCGACCTGTACGCACTCGATTCCCTCGGCCTCCCACCGGGTGCGGACGCACAACAGTTCCGTTCCCTCGCGCAGGGCGGCGACCTCGCAGCTGGTGACGCTGATGTCGAGGTGAGATATCGCGGCAGATGATTCCCGCAGGCTGTCAGAAAACGCGGAGAGGTCGAATTCGACCCTTCCATCCCGCAGCGTCCCGTCCAGAGATTGT
>JAWOBW010000043.1:0-2756 GCA_046484105.1 Bacillota bacterium | reverse complement strand
TTTGTCGAGAGGATACCAGGATATGTGCGGCATTCGTCGGCGGTTCCATCGCAAAAGGGACTGCTGACAGATACTCAGATCTGGACCTTTACGCCATCATCGCCAGCGAGCACTACGACATCTTCTTCGCCGAACGACGCGAATTCGTGAGCATGCTGGGACGTCCTGTGTACCTGGAGGATTTCAACGGCTTCGGTTTCGATCTTCTGATATTCATACTTTCCACGGGCGTCAAGGGTGAGCTGGGCCTGGCGACAGAGGACAGATTCCTGCACATACACGGCGGTCGGCACAGGGTATTGCTCGACAGAAAGGGATTGCTCGCAGGTGTCAGATTCCCACTCATTCAACCCTCCCCCGCGGAGGTCTCTGAGAGCCTCGCGCGCAGCATGGGTTCGTTCTGGCGGTACCTGAATCTGTTCTGCGTCGCCATGGGTCGGGAGGACCTGGTCAGGGCGAGCGAGTATTTTCACCAGGCTCGCTCGCGGCTTCTCCAGGTTGCATCTGCCTCTGAGGCTGAATCCGCCGCGATGTCTCCCGGTGTCAGAAGGAGCTATGCGCAAACCTTCTTTCAGCTGGAAAGAGACTCCATGATGCGGGCAGCAGAGGAGGCCTGTCGACTGTTAGGCAGGCTGGGACGATGTCTCGGCCCGCGCCACGGGGTCGATTACCCGGATGAGCTGGAGAAGGTGGTCCGTCGACAGCTGGCGGATCTGTCGACCTCGATGCCGCACGATTCATGATCGGCTCTTCCGCGAGATCCTCTAAGCTTACAGCCGTGAGAGTATGTCGGATGGGCAGCAATGGAGACCGGGAGGTGTTGCAGGGGACGTCTCTCACAACCCATATCGGCTTGATACCACCGGGGGCGTCTAAATGCCTTTCCGCGAAGTGTCCCAGGGCATGACACTGCTCCCGAAACCTAGCAGTAATGCTCTCCTTAATGAATAGGGCCGCGATACTTTGAGCATTGCTAATCGGTGAGGGAATGCCATAAATCAGAAAGAGGTGACGAGTAGTGACGACGTTTCACGTTATTCACATCATTGCTGGCGCGTGGCTGATTATCTCGCCCTATCTCAATATCTTCGACACGCGAAACCTCATGGTGAACAGTGCTGTGATTGGAGCGGTGGTACTCCTATATAACCTGTGGTTTCTGTTTGCGCGAACCAACGTTGACGTCAGGCCAGAGAGGTAGCAGAGGCCGACGACTGCTGAAAGGTGACCCGGCGGAAGGGACGTGACCTGCTGTCGGGTCACCCTTTCGAGAGACAATCTCACGTTTCTCTGATCTCTCCCAGGTGGTAAACTGATGGGGAACGATGATTCCACTACAGGGAGTGATCGAGGTTTCTCATGTGCCAGCTTCTCCAGACTCGCGCAGGCAATGCCCACTCTGCAGAGGACAGGTCAGGAGGCTGCATCCCTCCCCGGTGACCGGCGGCCCGTATTTCTTCTGCGACAGGTGCGACCTGATATCAACCGCCCCGGAGTGCCTCCCCAGTGCATCGGAAGAGCGAAAGCGGTATCTGCAGCATGACAACTCTGCCGAGAACGCAGGATACGTCAGCATGCTCACGGATTTCCTGGAGCGGGCGGTGCTGCCCTTTTCTGACGGGGGGTGCGCCCTGGAGTTCGGCTGCGGACCGGGCCCGGTGCTGGGTGATCTCCTGCGGGGGCGGGGATTCACCGTGGACCTTTACGATCCCTTCTTCTACCCTGCCGAGGATTATCTGGACTGCAGTTATGACCTGGTCACCTCCACGGAGGTGTTCGAGCACCTCAGCCGCCCGCGCGAGGTGCTCTGCCGACTCTGTCGCGTGATACGCCCCGGCGGCACGCTGGCGATCATGACACACCTGCACCCCGGTCGCCGGCGCTTCGCCGACTGGTGGTACCACCGGGACCCCACCCACGTCACCTTCTACAGCCGCGAGACCCTCAACTGGATCTGCAAGCAGTGGCCGCTCACACTCCTGTACACCGACAGCTTCAAGCTGGCGACCTTCCGCAGGGAGGAAGCGGATGGATCCCGCAGCTGATCCGGAGCCGGCCGTCATCTACTGACGACGGTCCCGGCGTCTGACCATGAGGCCGCAATCCGCCGTCATCTCAGGAAAGAAGGTCCGCCTCCTGGCCGATTCCCATCTCCCGCGCCCGTCTGTAGGCGCGGTGCGCGGCTGCTGCATCCAGAACTGCCAGGCCCACGGCCTTGAAGACGGTTATCTCCTCCTCCGCCGTGCGCCCGTGACAATCGCCGTTGATGATTTCTCCGATTTCTGCATCGACGATGTCCCGGTCGAATGTACCCTCATTCACCGGTTGAATCAGATCCCCGGCCTCGCTCCAGCAGGCCTCTCGCGAATCCACGACGACCCTGCCAGCGCGGAGGAAGGTGGTCTCGTCCAGCTCGCGCATCTTAGGTGTGTAGGACCCGACGCCGTTGACATGTGCCCCGGGGGCCAGATCGTCGCCGCTGAACACGGGGCGTTCGGAGGTCGTCGCGCAGACGACCAGGTCCGCCTCGCGCACGGCGTCGGCCGGACTGCCGGCCGCCGTCAGGGCCGGTGAGCCCTGCAGCCTCGGTTTCACCCGCTCGATGTACCTGTCGGTCTGGGCGGAGTTCACATCGTACACCCGGACCTGTTCGAGATCAAAGAGCTGGTCGAGGCCCAACAGCTGGGTGACGGCCTGCGCCCCCGCACCGATTATGGCCACTGCCGCCGCGTCGGGTCGCGCCAGGTACCTGGCGG